>CALWNA010000176.1 GCA_944382505.1 uncultured Lachnospiraceae bacterium | reverse complement strand
AAAGATACTTCTCTTGCAAGAACGATTGCTGCGTATGAACTTACATTTACCGGTTTTGCATTTATGAAATCCGACGGAATCACATGGCCCCTGTTTTATACAGGCGTATTCTATTTATTGTTTGTAGGTATACTTACATTGCTGTTTAATTATATAGAAAAGAAATTGGATTATTTTAAGTAAAGTTGCTGAAATTACTAAAATATAGTGAGGTATTAAAAGATGGCCGTTTTGGAAGTGAAAAATATAGAAAAACATTTTGGAAACACCAGAGTACTTGAAAATATCAGCTTTAATCTGGATGAAGGACAGACATTAGCGATTATCGGATCATCCGGTTCGGGAAAGACGACGCTTCTCAGATGCCTGAATTTTCTGGAAACACCGGACAACGGTACAATTTGTGTAAAAAACAAACTTTTGTTTGACGCACAGGTAAAATCTAAAAAAAAGGATAAGGACTTAAGAAAAAAACGCCTGCATTTTGGGATGGTATTTCAATCCTTTAATCTTTTCCCGCAATATACGGCACTGGAGAACGTTATGCTTGCTGAAAAATTACTGGCACAGGAAAGAAAGGATTTTAAGCAGAATAAAAAAGTAATACTTACCCGGATTCAGGAACATGGAAAGGAACTTCTTGCCAGAATGGGGCTTGAAGACCGTATGGATCATTATCCGCATCAATTGTCCGGGGGACAGCAGCAGCGTGTGGCCATTGCAAGAGCGCTGGCACTTCAACCGGATATTTTGTGCTTTGATGAGCCCACGTCAGCCTTGGACCCGGAACTTACCGGGGAAGTGTTAAAGGTTATTAAAGGTTTGGCGGAAGAGAATACTACCATGATTATTGTCACCCACGAAATGACTTTTGCAAGAGATGTGGCAGATACGGTTATTTTTATGGATCAAGGGGTCATTGTAGAGCAGGGAGCGGCGAAACAGGTTATTGAGGCCCCAAAAGAAGAACGAACAAAGCGTTTTTTGGCAGGATATCGTCAGAGATAAAGTTTTAGCGGAATTTTGTATTCAGGTAAAGTTCAGATTATTGATTTTAGCAAGGCAGATAGGGATGCCTTGTTTTTTTTTACAAAAAAATAAAAGTGAAAAGAATAATCCCAATATCGTTACATATATTTTGGTAAGGAGATTTCATGAAAAAAGTAAAAGAGTATTTGATTCCAAAAGTATATAATGCAATTTTGTCGGAAACTGATTTTGAAAAAATTACGGAAATCAGATTAAGAGTGAATTTGCCGCTGATTGTAAATTTGCAGAATCAGGAAATTGTGTTTGAAACATGCAAGATTAATGAAGAAGACATAAAAAATATTTTTAATCATATTACAGAATATTCCGCATACGCATATGAATATAGTATAAAAAAGGGATTTATAACGCTGCCCGGAGGACATAGAGTAGGATTTGGCGGAGAAATAATATATGAAAAAGGAAATATAACAAACATAAAAAACATAAAATTTTTAAATTTCAGAATCAGTCATCCGATAACAGGATGTGGAATAAATGTTTTTCCAAAACTGCTAAAGGAAAACAATATTTATAACACACTGATTATTTCACCGCCCGGGCTTGGCAAGACAACGCTGCTGAGAGACCTGGTGAGATTGTTCAGTACAAATCTCAGTGGTACAAGCATCTGCGTAATTGATGAACGCAATGAAATCAGCGGAAGTTATCTGGGAATTCCTTCCATCGATTTAGGAATAAGGACAGATGTTATATGCAATTGTGAAAAAAAAGAGGGGATTTTGATGGCTGTCCGGTCAATGGCGCCCCGGATAATTGCAGTGGATGAAATTGGCAGAGAGGAAGATCTAAAGGCGCTGACATTTGCAATGCAGAGCGGTGTTTCCATTATTGCGACAATGCATGGAGCAAGTTTTGAAAATGCTGAAATGAAACTTGGACATGCATATAAAGAGTTGTTTGATAAAAAACTATTAATCAAGAGAAGAGGAGAATACATATGTTGTTAAAAGTGGTAGGTGTAACATTCATTGTTGTGGCCAGTGGGATGTTTGGGCTGACATTAAGTAAAGATTATGAAACACGCATTGTAAATTTAAAACAGTTCAGAAAAATGCTTGTGCTTTTAAGTGGAGAAATAAAATATAACAATTCGGGAATACGGGAATCCATAATGGCCGTATCGGAGAGAGTAGAAAATGTTACGGGACAATTTTTGAAAACCACTTTAGATTTCTTTACCAAAGAAAATTCCTCTTTGAAGGAAGCTTGGTATGCAGGAACGGAAAAATTTTTGAAAACCAATACAAAATTAAGCGTGAAAGAGCTGGCATATATTAAGGAGCTGGGTGTGAATCTGGGAATAACTGACCGGGAGACGCAGATTAACAATATTCTTAACTGTATACAGTCAATCGATATGTCCATTGAAGAATTGAGTGAAAATCGAACAGAAAAATGTAAAATGTATAAAACATTGGGAGTTATGGCAGGAGCGTTTTTGGCGGTAATGCTTATATAGTGGAGTAAAATGGAAATAAGTTTAATTTTTAAAATTGCAGCGGTGGGAATCATTGTCTCCGTTGTGGGACAGATTTTAAAGCATAGCGGGCGGGATGAGCAGGCCTTTTTGACAAGTCTGGCGGGACTGATATTGGTATTAATGTGGATTGTCCCTTATATATATGATTTGTTTGAGACAATACAGAAATTATTTGAGTTGTAAGATATGATTGTAATTGGAATTATTGGAATGGTAACGGTTTTGACAGCGATTCAATTTAAATCCATAAAACCGGAATATGGAATAATGATTTCTGTTGTAGGTTGTATTTTGATTTTTGTCTATTCATTATCAAGAATAAGTGACATTATTTCTATCATAGACAAGCTTTCAGAATTAACTTCCATCAGCAGGGATTACATAAAAATATTATTAAAAATCACGGGAATTACCTTTATTTCGGAAATATCATCCGATATTTCGAGAGACTGCGGATATCATGCGATTGCCAATCAGATACAAATTTTTGGAAAACTTTCGGTTTTGGCAGTGAGTCTTCCGATATTTGTGGAATTGATCTCCTCAGTTGGAAATCTGCTTTCATGATGAAAAAAGTATTGATGGTCATTCTGTTTCTGTATTTTCTGTTTCCCGTGAGTGTAAGTGCAGATGAGATATTGACCATGGATGATTTTGACCTTTCGGAAGGTATGGAGGTGCTTAGAAATGGCGGTTATGAAGACATAGAATTTGATGAAGTAACGGATCTGATTTCGGAAGGAGATTTTTTGGGGGTCCTAAATCTTCTGCTGAACAGTGTATATGACAGAACGATAGGAAGTGTGGTACTGGTGGAGCGCACACTTGGCAATCTTGTTTTGATTGTGATATTATCAACATTTTTTACAAACTTTGCCAATGTGTTTTCCAAAGATAATGTTTCGGATACCGGATTTTATATTTGCTATTTGGTGGCGACTACATTAATGGTTACATTGTTTGAATCATTTTGTGTGATTGTTTCAGATTTTGTTACACTTCTATTAGAATTTATCGGTGGAATCATACCGGCATATTTTTTATCGGTTGCAATCATAGGACAGGCTTCAGCTTCGGGATTTTATCAGCTCATACTTGTCATTATAGGGGTTTCTGAATTTGTCTTTTTAAATGTGATTATTCCATTAATAAAAATATATATGGCAATTAGTCTGGTAAATAATGTTTCGCAGGAGGATTTTCTTTCAAGAACAGCGCAGGTGGTTTGTAATTTTATAAATTTCATAAATCGTACAATGATTGGGCTTGTAACAGGAATTAATATCATACAAGGATTGATTCTGCCGGCGGTAGACAACGCAAAAAATACAACAATACGGAAATTTATGGGGACGCTTCCGGTTGTGGGAGATGGCACCGATGCGATGACAGGGATTGTATTAGGTTCTGTTAATCTGATAAAAAATACAATCGGAACATTTGCAATCGTTGTCATTATTATCCTTTGCCTTGTACCTTTCATAAAAATTCAATTGTATTCCGTATCTCTTCAGATAATATCGGCAGTGATTCAGCCTGTGGCGGATAAAAGGATTATGAATAGTTTTGAATGTATGTGTAATGGGACAAAGCTGTTAGGGAGAGTTGTGATAAGCACTGCACTGTTATTTATTATAAGTATTGCCATAATATGTATGGTCACCGGCATCAGATATTAATGAAAGGATGGATTTACATATGGAGTTTTTATTTGGCTTTGTGAAAAATGTATGCGTGTATACGCTGGTTGTAACGTTGATTTTAAATATATTTCCGGATTTAAAATATAAAAAATATATAAAACTGTTTGCAGGTCTGTTATTGATTGCATTAATTTTTAATCCTATTGTTCAATGGAAAAACTCAAAAATGGAAATTAACGAAAGTATTTCACAATATTTTCATGGTTCATATGAAATAGAACTGGGAGAGCAATTGGAAGAACTGGAAACAAAAATATATGAAAGGATAGACAATGAATATCAGGAAAATATTGGAGATTAAAAATATAGGAAAAGAAAAACTTCTTCTTTTGGGATTGGCAGGAATATTGTTGATAGGGGCTTCATATTTTGAAAGTAGAAAAGAAAATACGAATAGTGTCCAAACGATTACTGAGACTTCCGCGGTAAAGGATTATCAGGGGGAAACGGAAAAAAAGGTGGAAGAGCTGATTCAAAATATTCAAGGCATTTCTGAAGTGTCTGTTATGATTTCCTATAAGTCGGGCAGCGAAAAGGTACTGCAGGAGGATAGTGAAAATTCGTCGTCTGACAGAACTGACGGAACTGTCAGCGAGAGTAGTAATTCTGTAAAAAAATCTACGGTTCTGTTCAGTCAGAATGGCGATGAAGCGCCGTATGTAATTAAGGAATTGTATCCGGAAATTAACGGCATAGCAGTTACGGCAAAAGGAGTATCGGACAGTGGAAAAAAAGAGGAAATAATTAATATGCTTGCAGCACTTTTTGATGTTCCGGTGCATAAAATTTCAGTAATAGAGATGGATTAGGAGGGAGTATGAAAAAAATATTTAAGAAAAACCAGATTATTGTAACATTACTTGCAGTATTGATTGCTGTGGCGGGATATCTGAATTATGCAGATAACAAGGTGGGAAGCAAAGCTACAAAGAAAGTAAGCAGTGATACATACAGCTCTGTGTATGACGGAGATGAACTGGTATCCGGTACAGGAGATATTGCAAGTCTGGATGGAGAAGAAGAAGTCTCGGAGCAGGAGACAGAGGAACCGGGGGCTGCTATCCTTACAAACGGAAGCACTTTTAGTTCCTACATGGTGCAGGCACGTCTGGACAGAGAGCAGACCAGATCCAAAAATAAGGAAACGTTACTGGAGGTGATTAACAATGACACGATTACGGATACGGAAAAGAAAAAGGCTGTTAAGTCAATGGTAAACATTACAGAAATTACAGAGATGGAAAACAATATAGAAACTCTTTTGAAAGCGAAAGGGTTCAGTGATGTGATTGTAACAATTACGGATAAACAGGCAGATGTTATCGTAAGCGGAAGCGAAATTGATGATACCAAAAGAGCACAAATTGAAGATGTCTTAAAAAGAAAAGCGGATATAAGTGCCGAAAATATTACAATTACTCCGGCAGACAGTCAGTGAGGAATGCGTGTGATATGTCTGCAAATAAGAAAAGAGTACCTGTCACAGAGGCACAGGTACTCTTTTCCTATTTTACATGATTTTTAATGGCTTCAAAACTTTCTTTGCTGATAACATGTTCAATGCGGCAGGCGTCCTGCGTGGCAATTTCTTTTGGGACACCAAGCTTTTCTAAAAAAGCGGAAAGAAATTCGTGACGCTCATATATCATCTCAGCGATTTCTTTTCCTGATTCGGTTAAATAGATAAAGCCTGCATCCGTTACTGTAATGTGATTTTTAGCACGCAGATTTTTCATTGCAACGCTAACGCTGGATTTTTTGAATCCAAGCTCGTTGGCAATATCAACTGCACGAACAACAGGAAGTCTTTTGCTCAATACCAATATGGTTTCCAAATAGTTTTCCGCAGATTCGTTTGATGTCATATTTTTTACCGCCCCATTCATAATTTTATAACAGTATATCACGGATTCGGTTATTATTCAATTTATAAAGCCATAAACTGTTAGAAGAAACTTAAAAAAGTTATTGACATCTAATATGAGTTAGTATATACTAATTACCAAAGAGATGAAAACTTTACATTTTATACGAAAAGAGGACAATATGATGCCTTTAACAATGGCGAGAGAAGGAGAGTCGAATATTATTAAAAAAGTGGGCGGAAAAGAAGAAACGAGAAAATTTCTCGCAAATCTCGGTTTTGTTTCCGGTGGAGAGGTGACTGTTATTTCGCATGTCAACGGAAATGTTATTGTCAACATAAAAGACTCGAGAGTTGCCATAGGAAAAGATATGGCAAACAGAATCATGGTTTAAAAACACCACATTTGTGATGTTTTAATATTTTATAACGAAAAAGAAGGAGAGGAGTGTTTTATGAAAACGCTGAAAGAAGTTGCCTGCGGCAAAACCGTTACGGTAAAAAAACTAACGGGCGATGGCCCGGTAAAAAGACGGATTATGGATATGGGAATCACAAAGGGAGTGGAGATTTACGTAAGAAAAGTTGCACCTCTCGGAGATCCTGTTGAGGTAACGGTAAGAGGATATGAATTATCTCTTCGGAAAGCGGATGCTGAGATGATTGAAGTAGAATAATTTTTTTGGTCCAGGAGTTAGAAACAACTAACTTTTGGCAGCAGAAACGAACAAAATAAAGAAAGGAAAAATAAAATGTCGACAAAAATTGCATTAGCAGGTAATCCAAACTGCGGTAAAACAACGTTATTTAATGCGCTGACAGGTTCAAATCAATTTGTCGGAAACTGGCCGGGCGTTACAGTAGAAAAAAAAGAGGGGAAGTTAAAGGGATATAAAGATGTGTCCCTCATGGATTTGCCGGGGATTTATTCTCTATCACCTTACACACTGGAAGAAGTTGTTGCGAGAAATTATTTGATTAACGAAAAACCGGATGCTATTATTAATATTGTTGACGGTACAAATATTGAGCGAAATTTATATCTTTCAACACAGGTGATGGAACTGGGGATTCCGGTTATCATGGCTGTAAACATGATAGACGTCGTTGAGAAAAAAGGCGATAAAATACATATTAACAAATTAAGCGAGAAATTAGGCTGTGAAGTTGTCGAAATTTCCGCACTAAAAGGAAAGGGAATCAGAGAATTGGCTGACAAAGCCGTGAAATTAGCTGAAAGCAAAAAGAAAAATACAGTTGTTCACAGGTTTACCAATGAAGTGGAAGCAGCTATCGAATCTGTTGAAGATATGTTAGGGCCGGATGTCTCCGAAGAACAGAAAAGATTTTTCGCAATTAAGCTTTTGGAAAAAGATGATAAAATTTCCGAGCAGATGTCAATGGTTCCGGATGTCTCCTCACAGATTAAAGATTTGGAAGACAGTTTTGATGATGATACGGAGAGCATTATCACAAACGAGAGATACGTATATATTTCATCTATTATCCGGGAATGTTGTACCAAAGGAAGTAAAGAAAAGTTATCCACATCGGATAAAATTGACCGCATTGTAACAAACAGGTTTTTGGCGCTGCCGATTTTTGCAGTGGTTATGTTTATCGTTTATTATGTGTCTGTAACAACCGTGGGTACTTGGGCGACGGATTGGGTAAATGACGGTGTTTTTGCGGATGGATGGAATTTCCTTGGCATAGAATCACTGCATGTTCCGAGTATTCCGGATTTGATTGGAAGCGGTCTGAATGCAATCGGCTGTGCAGATTGGCTGCAGGGACTTATTCTTGACGGTATCGTTGCAGGCGTGGGAGCGGTGCTCGGTTTTGTACCGCAGATGCTTGTTTTGTTTATATTCCTTGCTTTTCTTGAGGCTTGTGGATATATGGCGAGAGTGGCGTTTATTATGGATAGGATTTTCAGAAAGTTCGGCCTCTCTGGAAAATCTTTCATTCCAATGCTGATCGGCAGCGGCTGCGGTGTTCCGGGAATTATGGCGTCGAGAACCATTGAAAATGACAGAGATCGCAAGATGACCATAATGACGACTACATTTATTCCTTGCGGAGCAAAACTTCCTATTATCGCGTTGATAGCAGGGGCGCTGTTTGACGGTGCAGCATGGGTTGCGCCGAGCGCATATTTCGTCGGTATTGCAGCGATTATCTGTTCCGGCATCATTTTAAAGAAAACAAAAATGTTTGCAGGAGATCCTGCACCGTTTGTAATGGAATTACCGGCATATCATTTACCAACTGTGGGAAATGTGCTGAGAAGCATGTGGGAACGCGGATGGTCTTTCGTCAAAAAGGCAGGAACGATTATATTGTTATCTACAATTGTTGTTTGGTTCCTGCAGGGATTCGGCTGGGTAGACGGAAGCTTCCGAATGCTGGCAACTGAAGAATTAGACAGTAGTATTTTAGCGAGAATCGGTAATGTCATTGCGCCGATATTTACACCGCTTGGATGGGGCGACTGGAAGATGGCGGTTGCAGCTGTGACAGGACTTGTCGCAAAAGAAAATGTAGTCGGTACCTTTGGAATTTTATTTGGATTCGCAGAAGTGGCGGAAGACGGAGCGGAAATATGGGGGCAACTTACAGGAAGCTTAACAACAGTAGCGGCTTATTCGTTCCTGGTATTTAATCTTCTTTGTGCACCGTGTTTTGCGGCGATGGGAGCGATTAAGAGAGAAATGAATAATGCAAAATGGTTCTGGTTTGCAATCGGATATCAGACCGTCTTAGCATATTTCGTATCTCTTTGCATATATCAAATCGGAACACTGATAACAGGCGGTGCATTTGGAGTTTGGACCGTTATAGCATTTCTGGTTGTAATCGGATTTATATATCTGTTGTTCCGACCATATAAGGAAAGTAAGACCTTAAGCGTAGGAATGAAAAAGGCAAAGAATACATAAGAGATATTTCAGTAAGCCATTTATTTATAGATACAGATGATCTGAATATGAACACGGTAAAGGGCAAGACCGGTTCATAAACAAGTAAAATCGGAGGTCTTAATTGGGCAAAAAAGACCTCCGACAACCATAAGTATTGGAGGTGAAATTCATGGAAAATTATATAGGTACATTTATTGTATTTGTGATATTAGTCATCGTTGTATGTCTGGTGATAAGAAGTATGATTAGCGACAAGAAAAAAGGAAAATCTCTCCAGTGCGGTGGTGATTGCAAAAAATGCGGAGGACATTGTCATTAATACGCAAAGAGAAAGGCGGGCTGAAAAGGTTTGCCTTTTTTTGATAAGAAAATTAAAAAATTTTTCTATTATTATATAAGGACCCTGTTCTGAGTAGATGGTTTGAAAAGTCACAATCCGACTGGAAAACTGACAGCGCAGGTCGCTTGACAAGTAACTCTTGGCTAATAATTATATAAAAAGGAGACCGTATATGGGAACATATGTAGTTATCGGAATTTTGGCGGTTTTAGTTATCTCTGCAATTATAAATTCAACCAAACATTTTAAAGGAGAAGGCGGTTGCTGTGGTGGAAGCACTGAGACAAAAACAAAGAGGCAACATTTAAAAGAAATCACAGGAATAAAAGAAATAAACATCGAAGGAATGACTTGCGATAACTGCCGCAAAAGAATTGAGAACCGGCTGAATTCTTTAAATCAGGTGCATGCAAAAGTTAAGTTGAAAGAAAAAAGGGCAATTATAAAAATCGGAGAACCCATTTCGGATGATTTATTAAGGTCCACAATAGAAAGCATGGGGTATAAAGTTATTTCAATAAAAAATATGAAATGAAAAGGATAAACAGAGAAAAAGAATGTGTTTTAAAGTAAATAACTTAAAAAGAGATTATAGTGGATGATGGAGGAAAACAGAGGTGTTAAAAGTTATAAATTTCCATGTGGATAAGGGTGATATATGTGTGCTTTTATGACCCTCCGTGTTTTGAAAAACGGCAAGGATAATTCTTTTGAGTTGTAAAAAAGGAGGTTTAATGATATACTAACTCTATGCTAATATCCATTAGGAGGTATTGAAATGGAAGCGCAAAGAAATACTTATACGATATATGATAACACGGATTTGGGTGAAGTTGTTATTAGCGATGATGTCATAGCCGTTATTTCAGCCATGGCAGCAATGGAAGTCGACGGTGTTGTCTCTATGGCAGGAAATATTACGGCAGAACTTGTGGCAAAGCTTGGAAAGAAAAAACTCTCAAGAGGCGTCCGGGTTGTGGTTGATGATAATAATGTCATGATTGATTTATCAATTGTTCTCAGAATGAATGAAAAGATTGTTGATATTTCAAAAAAGGTACAGGACAAAGTAAAGACAACCGTTGAGAACATGACAGGCATGAAAGTTGCAAATGTTAACGTAAATATTTCAAGTGTTGAATTAAATTAACTTAAATTATAATTAGGGTGTCTGTAAAGGCACCCTTTTTGACATATGGGCATACAAGCGGACAAGGAACGTTTGTCAGTCGGAATCATCTAAGATATTATCTGTTTTATAAAATGGAGGATGCATGGACAGAATAAAATTAAGAGAAAATACGTTTAAATTATTATATTGCAATGATTTTCATAAACGGGAGGAGATGCCGAAACAGTACGAATTGTTTTGGGAGAATCTTGAAGATGCCAGCGAAGAAGGCTTGGAAAATGTCAGCGAAGAAGACAGACAATTTATTGCAGACAGGGTAAACCGCATTGTGGAAAAACTGCAGGAAATTGATGCGGCAATCAATAATGTTGCTGTAAAATGGACAACGGACAGAATGTCAAAGGTTGATTTGACAATTTTAAGGCTTGCTTATTTTGAAATGAAGATGGATGATGATATTCCGCAAAAGGTCGCTGTGGATCAGGCAGTTGAACTCGCCAAAAAATATGGAACAGATAAATCGGCGTCTTTTGTAAATGGAATACTTGCAAAATTATTTTAGGAGAATTTATGGCATCTGTATACACAGTGAGTCAAGTGAATACTTATATAAAAAATATGTTTCTTCAGGATTTTGCCCTCAATAATATTTATGTAAAGGGTGAAGTCAGCAACTGCAAATATCACTCGTCAGGGCATATTTATTTTACGTTAAAGGACAAGCATGGTGTGATTTCGGCCATTATGTTTGCCGGTAACAGAAACGGATTAAAGTTTCAGATGGAAGAAGGCCAGACAGTCATTGCCCTTGGAAGCATAAGTGTATATGAAAGAGACGGCAAATATCAGCTTTATGCAAAGCAGATTGTTCTGGAAGGGGCCGGGCTTTTGTATCAGAGGTTTGAACAGTTAAAGCGGGAATTAGAGGAGATGGGATTGTTTGATAAAATGTATAAAAAGAAAATCCCGTCTTTTGCCACCCAAATAGGCATTTGTACTGCCGAAACCGGCGCGGCAATCCAGGATATTATAAATATTTCTTCCAGAAGAAACCCGTTTGTACAGTTATATCTTTATCCATGCCTGGTTCAGGGGGCAGAAGCCCCGGCAGACATTGTAAAGGGCATCCAATATCTGGATAAAATGGGACTTGATGTGATTATTGTGGGACGGGGAGGCGGTTCCATAGAAGATTTATGGGCGTTTAATGAAGAGATTGTTGCTAAAGCCATATTTAATTGTAACACGCCGGTGATTTCGGCAGTGGGCCATGAAACAGACACCACAATCGCTGATTTTGTTGCGGATATGAGAGCGCCGACGCCATCTGCCGCTGCAGAACTGGCCGTATTTGATTATAATGATTTTATTACAAAGATTTCATATTATAAACAAATGTTGAATGCGCAGATGATGCACACTTTGGAAAGATATCGGCAAAATGTTAAGCAGTACGGAACAAGCCTTCAGCTTTACAGCCCGATAAGTCAGCTTCGGACAAAAAAGCAGTATGCAGCGGATTTGCTGTCAAAACTGACAGAAACGATTTATTTGAAGCTGAATGACAGAAAACACAGACTGGAGCTTTATGCTGAACGTTTAAACGGCGTGTCGCCCTTAAATAAAATTTCAAAAGGATTTGCTTATGTAAGCGATTCCGATGGGAAGTCCTTATGTTCCGTAAAGCAGGTAAAAGCAGGGGATGACATTCAGTTAATTGTCAGTGACGGAAAAATAGAAGCACAGGTCACAAAAACAACCGGAGGTATTACGGATGGAGAATAAAAATTCCATAGAAGAAAATTTTGAACAATTAGAGGCAATTATAAAGGAAATGCAGTCGGAGGAGACGAGCCTTGACAAGTCTTTTGAACTTTACAATAATGGTTTAAAACTCATACAGGATTGTAACCGCCAGATTGACACAATCGAAAAGAAAATAAAAATAATTGAAGAGGAAAGCATAGATGGATAATTTTGAAGTACAGTTAAATAAAGAAAGGGATTATGTTCAAAATATAATATATAAATACTGCCCGGAAGAAACAGGACTTCAGAAAATTATTTTGGAAGCAGTCAATTACAGCCTGAAAGCCGGCGGCAAAAGGCTTCGTCCAATGCTGATGTTGGAAACACTGCGACTTTTTTGCGGAGACGAAAAAGAAGTCTATGCATTTATGGCGGCGATAGAAATGATTCATACATATTCACTGGTGCATGATGATCTGCCGGCAATGGATAATGATTTATACAGAAGAGGGAAAAAAACCACCCATGCTGTATATGGAGAAGATATAGGAATTCTGGCCGGAGACGGATTGCTTAATCTGGCCTATGAGATTATGAGTGAAGCGGTGACAAACAGTGCCAGACCTTTTGAAGCTGCAAAGGCAATGCATATTATTGCAGTAAAATCAGGGATTTTTGGCATGGTAGGCGGACAGACAGTGGATGTGCTGAGCGAGGGGAAAGAAATAGAATTGGAAACAATAGAGTTTATCCATGAACTAAAGACAGCGGCATTGATTGAGGCGTCTATGATGGCAGGAGCAATTTTAGCAGGTGCATCAGAGAAAGCGGTGCAGATTGTTGAAAAAGTTGCTCACAATATAGGAATCGCTTTTCAGATTCAAGATGATATTCTTGATGTTATAAGTACAATGGAAGTTCTCGGAAAACCTGTCTTGAGTGATGAGAAAAATCGGAAAACTACATATGTTTCATTCATGGGAATTGAAAAGTCAAAAGAAATGGTGGAAAAGTATTCCAGGGAAGCCGTTTGTCTATTGGACGGTTTGGATTCTCATAACGATTTTTTGAGAAGTTTGATTATAAGATTAGTAAACAGAGAGAAATAAATGAGTAAGCTATTAGAACATATTAATAAACCCAATGATATAAAAAAAATACCGCAAAAATATTACCCTCAGCTTGCACAGGAAATCAGGGAATTTCTGATTGATTCGGTGAGCCGCACAGGCGGACATCTTTCCTCAAATTTGGGGACAGTGGAACTTACAATTGCCTTGCATGCAGTTATGAATTTCCCGAAAGATAAAATTGTGTGGGATGTGGGACATCAGACATATACCCATAAGATTCTCACGGGAAGAAAGGAACGATTTGAAAGTCTGCGACAGTTGGACGGGTTGAGCGGATTTCCTAAGAGACGCGAAAGTGCATGTGACTGTTTTGATACGGGTCACAGCTCCACCTCTATTTCTGCCGCACTTGGAATAGCTGTCGCATCCAAACTGAAAAACAGTGACGAAAAAGTGGTGGCAGTTATTGGTGATGGCGCTTTTACAGGAGGCATGGCATGGGAGGCGCTGAATAATGTTGCATCGCTAAAAAGAAATTTTGTTATTATTTTAAATGATAACGAGATGTCTATTTCCGAAAATGTGGGAAGTCTGTCAAATTATTTGAACAAATTAAGAGTGGGAGAATCTTATAATGATTTCAAGACAGATATCGAAAACTCATTGACGAAAATTCCAAAGATCGGCGATAAACTTGTAAAAAAAGTCAAACGAACGAAGGATAATATCAAAAATTTGTTTATACCGGGCGGATTTTTCAATGATCTTGGAATAACTTATATTGGTCCTGTGGATGGACATAATATAGACAGTATGATAAAAATTTTTGGTGATGCCTTTAAGATAGACCATCCGATTGTTATTCATGTAAAAACGAAAAAGGGGAAAGGCTATACATTTGCGGAAGAAAACCCTTCAAAGTTTCACGGAATCGATAAATTTGACAAGAATACGGGGATGGAAACCAGCATCAATGGCGTTATGACATATACGGATGTATTTTCGAAAACACTTGTGAAAATGGCACAAAATAATGATAAAATTGTTGCGATTACTGCGGCAATGCCGGATGGAACAGGCCTTACACGTTTTCAGAAAACATTTCCTGACAGATTTTTTGATGTGGGAATCGCCGAGGAGCATGCTGTAACCTTTGCGGCAGGTCTGGCTGTTTCCGGTATGAAACCCTTTATATCTGTTTATTCTTCATTTTATCAGCGGGCATATGATCAGATTCTTCATGATGTGTGTATACAAAATCTGCCGGTTACACTGATTGTTGACAGGGCGGGATTGGTTGGAAAAGATGGAGAGACCCATCAGGGCATTTTTGATATTTCATTTTTAAACGCCATGCCAAATATGACAATTATCGCGCCAAAGGATATTAAGGAACTTGTGAATGCCATGAAATTTGCGGAAAAATGCAATGGGCCTGTTGCAATCAGATTTCCGAAAGGCATCGCATATTCCGGGACCTTAAATTCTGAAACGCAATTTGAACCGGGGAAAAGTGAAATTATAAAGTCCGGCAGAGATATAGCGGTGGTGGCTGTGGGCGGTATGGTTGAAGAAGCGGAAAAAGCAATGAAGCTTCTGGAAAAAGACGGGATATATCCTACCTTTGTAAATGCAAGATTCTTAAAACCGGTTGATTATAACTGTATTTCCAATCTTGCCGAAAA
>CALWNA010000175.1 GCA_944382505.1 uncultured Lachnospiraceae bacterium | reverse complement strand
CCGTCCATTCCATATTGTCCGGGGAAAATCTGTACATATCCTTTGTCCCCTCCCAGCTCTTTTGGAATAATTCCCTCCAATGACCGGAGCTTAAATTTCAGATTTTCTTCTATCCATTTTACATTTTCCTGATTCTCTTTTTTGTTTACCGTACAAGTGCTGAAAATCAGCTTTCCCCCCGGCTTCACATATCGGCTCACCACTTTCAGAATATCCTTCTGAAGCCTTGCCAGTTCGTCTATGCTTTTTTCTGTTACATTGTATTTAATATCACTTTTATTCCCCATAACACCGAGCCCGGAACAGGGAAGGTCTGCCATTACGATGTCTGCTTTTCCCACAGATTCTTCATCTGTTTGCGTCGCATCCATGACTTTGGTTGTGATATTTTTGTAACCTATCCGTTTTATATTTTCTTTGATAAGATTTATTTTATATTCCGTCAAATCCCTTGCTTCTACCCTGCCTGTTCCCTCAAGCATTTCTGCCATATGCAGACTTTTGCCGCCGGGTGCCGCACATACATCAATTATGTAGTCACCTTTCCTTGGATTTGCAGCCAGCCCTGCCATCATGGAGCTTAAATCCTGCACTGTGACCATCCCGGTGCGAAATACTTCAAGACTCTCCAGACTGTCATAATCCGAAATAAATAAAGCTTTATCATATAGCTCTGACCGCTTCACTTTGACATTTTTATATTCCAAATATGAAATAATGTCCTGAACCTGCGCTTTTGTACTGTTGCATCTTATCGTTGTAGGCTTGTCAGCGTACAGACTCTTCAACATTTGTTCTGTCAATTCTTCGCCATAATCTTTTGTCCACATTTTAATAATCCATTCCGGGACCGAATATTTTACCGAAAGATTTTCTATCGGTTCCTTTGGATATTCTATAAAATCTATGTTCCTTGAAATATTTCTGAGAACCCCGTTTACAAAGCCTTTCAAATTCGTAAATTTTCTCTTTGCGGTTAGTTTTACCGCCTCATTGCAGATGGCTGAAACAGGAACTGATTTCATATATTTGAGCTGATAGACCGCCATTCGCAAAATCTCTCTTATTGACGGTTTCATTTTATTTACCGGCGTTTTTGAAAAATAATTAATAATATAGTCCAATTCTATACGCCTCTCCAATGTTCCCTGATACAGTCTGGTAATAAATGCTCTCTGCTGCTTATCCAATTTCTTTTGTCTGTCAAGGGTTTCCTTCAGAACTATATGACTTTTTCCCCCTTTATCTGTTTCCAAAAGCATTCCCAGCACCAGGTTGCGCAAATTCATCTGATTTTTGGAGGTGTCAGTCATCACGCCTTCCTCCAAACAAAATTATCAGTCTTAATAGCTGTAACAGGGATGAAGCCGCCGCTGCAACATAAGTAAGGGCTGCGGCTCCAAGAACCTTTTTCGTATATCCTAATTCTTCATTTCCAAAGATTCCCGTAGATTCCAGAACTTTTATTGCTCTGTTTGATGCATTGAATTCAACCGGCAGTGTTACAAGTTGAAACAGTACGGCAAGGGAGAAGGCTAAAATACCTATATTAATCAACGTTTGCCCTGTGCCCTGTCCGTAAAATATGATGCCGACAATAATCAACAGCCAGGAAAGCCTTGAGCCCCAGTTTGCAAACGGAACCAATGCGTTTCTTACCGCAATCGGCGTATATCCCTTCGCGTGCTGCATTGCATGGCCGCATTCATGGGCCGCCACGCCTATGGCTGCAACACTTGTCTGTCCATATGTTGCATCGGACAAACTGAGAACTTTGGTCGATGGATTGTAATTGTCTGTAAGATTTCCTCTGATATGCCGAATCTGCACGTCATAAATCCCCTGTGATTCCAAAATGCGCTGTGCCGCCTGAGCTCCCGTCATTCCCGAATAGCTTCTGTACCGCGAATACTTTTTAAATGTTGAATTCACATGCGCCGATGCAGCCACACAAATTACAATACCTATAATTATCAGTATATAAGTCGGATCAAAATAAAAACCATACAACATATCTCTTCCTCCTATCATCCGGACACTTTAAGCATTATTTCCCCAGTTCCTTGACATCGATTGTATATCCATTTAAAAATGCCGCTGCCGTCATTCTCTTTTTTCCTTCTAACTGCAGTTCTTTAATTTTCAGTGCACCTTTGCCGGCAGCCACTTTGATATAATCTTTTCCCAGTTCTAATACAGTACCCGGCTTTTTTTCATTTTTTTCTTCCACGACTTCCGCATCCCATATTTTCATTATTTTATCATCAATATAAGTAAATGCGCTTGGCCATGGATTCAGACCTCTGATCAGCCTTTCGATTTCCTCTGCCGATTTTGAAAAATCAATACATCCCAATTCTTTTGTGATTTTTCCCGCATAACTGGAAAGTTCATCATTCTGGGGGGTTCTGGTGGCAGTGCCATTCTCTAATTTATCAAGGGTTTTCAGAATCAGCTCTCCGCCCTTTTCTGCAAGTTTTGCGAAAAGACTTCCTCCGGTCTCTTTTTCATCTAAAGTAACTTTCTGCACATCAATAATGTCTCCGGTGTCAAGTCCTTCTTCCATATACATCGTTGTCACACCGCTTTCTTTTTCGCCGTCAATAACAGCCCATTGAATCGGTGCCGCTCCCCTGTATTTCGGAAGAAGTGATGCATGTACATTAATACAGCCATATTTCGGCAGTTCCAGAATCTCCTTTGATAAAATCTGACCAAATGCAATTACCACAATGACATCCGGATTGATTTTTCTTAGTATATCCACAAATTCCGGATTTTTTACCTTTTGCGGCTGATATACAGAAATTCCAAGTTCGATTGCTTTCTCCTTAACCGGAGTGAACTGCATTTTATGACCTCTGCCCTTTGGTTTGTCCTGTTGCGTAACGACCGCCTCCACCTGATGGTTTTTCGCTATATTTTCCAATGCAGGCACCGCAAAATCCGGCGTTCCCATAAAAACTACTTTCATTCTTCTTCTCCATATAATTCATCATTGTCATACAATCTTCCGTCGACTTTGTCAACATACACAATTCCATTCAAATGGTCGTTTTCATGAAGAATACATCTGGCAAGCATTCCTTCTGCTTCCATTTCAAAGACCTCCATCTTTTCATTAAAAGCTCTTACTTTAATCCGGTTTGGCCGTGTAACCATTCCTGATTTTCCCGGGACACTGAGACATCCCTCATAACCGGCCTGGATGCCGTCCCTGTCTAATATTTCAGGATTAATAAACACATACGGAACAGAATTTCCTTCTTCATCTCCCACATCCACAACAAATATTCTCTTTAATATTCCCACCTGTGGAGCCGCAAGCCCTACGCCGTTGGCTTCATACATTGTATCAAACATATCACCGATTAAAGTTTTTGTTCTCAGATTTACATCCTTTACCGGCTTGCAAATTTTTCTCAAACAAGGATCGCCTAACTCTCTTATATTTCTGATTGCCATTTTTTTCTCCTTTTCTACTATACTTTAAAATCAAATTGTACATTAATATTTTTGAAATTCTGTGAACTATTTATTACATATTCCAGATTATCCTTAAGCAAAACCAGATGCTTTCTGTTATCACTCTTTAAATATATTATTTTTCTGTAAATGTCATTGATTTTTGCAACCGGAGGTGTTGCCGGCCCGATTACAAAAAGTTCATGATATTTTTCCTCTTTAATTTCTTTTATTGTCTTCACCAGGTAGTCCGTCGCCTTTGCCAGTTCTTTTTCATCAGCGCCCTGCAAAAGTATGGCAACCATGTTTGCCACCGGCGGATATTTCATTAATTTTCTGTATGTAATTTCCTGATTATAAAATTCATCATAATCCTGATGACTTGCCGCCTCTATGCTATAATTATCCGGTGCATAGGTCTGTATTACAACCTGTCCCGGTTCATTTCCTCTTCCGGCTCTTCCGGCAGCCTGACACAACAACTGGAAAGTTTTTTCTGCGGCGGTATAATCCGAGGCATATAATGACATATCTGCTGCAAGCACTCCCACTAAAGTCACTTCCGGAAAATCATGTCCTTTCACAATCATCTGAGTTCCCACAAGAATATCCGCCTGATGATTTGCAAAGGCTGCAAGTATTTCATCATGACTTCCTTTTGCAGACGTAGTATCTGCATCCATTCTGAGAACTTTCGCCTGCGGAAACAATTTTTTTATAAGCAGTTCCACCTGCTGCGTTCCAATCCCAAATCCTCCCAGATGCCTGGAACCGCATTCCGGACAGAGTCCCGGCATCGGCATTGTGTATCCGCAATAGTGGCATACCATTTTTTTATTTTTATGCAGCTTTAGCGTAACATCACAATGAGGACATCTGATTGCTTTTCCACAATCCCTGCAGGACACAAATCCTGCAAAACCTCTTCTGTTTATAAACAGCATGGACTGCTGTTTTTTTTCCAATCGGTCTGCCAAAAGTCTCTGAAGTTCTTCGCTGAAAATAGACTTATTCCCCTTTTGAAGTTCTGCTCTTAAATCTACAACTGAAACCAGAGGCATTTTCCCTTTCTCTCTTATATTCAGTTTATGCAATGTATATATTCCTTTTTTTGCCCTGTAATAAGATTCCAGAGAGGGAGTTGCCGAGCCCAGCACAATAACCGCCCCGGTATCCGCAGCCCTCTTTTGTGCCACCTCAACGGCATGGTATTTTGGAACCGTTTCACTTTTGTATGCACTCTCGTGTTCCTCATCAATCACGATCAGTCC
>CALWNA010000174.1 GCA_944382505.1 uncultured Lachnospiraceae bacterium | reverse complement strand
GAAAAGATTTATTTGAATTACAGGATGAAAAATTTCGCAAATTTCAGGCGAAATTAATGGCAAATATTGACTTTAACAGAATCATAGGCGTTCGAACGCCGGAACTTCGCAGGTATGCAAAAAGTATAGTGAAGGAACCTTATGCAAAAGAATTTTTAACTGAATTACCTCATGCATATTATGAAGAAAATAATCTGCACAGTGCATTATTAAGTTTATTATATAGAGATATTAATGAACTTCTTCTGAAGATTGAGGAGTTTTTGCCATATGTGGACAATTGGGCAACCTGCGATATGATGTCGCCCAAAATATTTAAAAAGAATCTCCCTCTTGTATATGAACATGTAAAAAAGTGGATAAAATCGCAACATACATATACCGTTCGTTTTGGCGTGGTCACGCTTCTCGGATATTTCCTTGAAGACGCTTTTCATCCGGAAATGTTAAAATTGGTGGCGGATATCAATTCAGAGGAGTATTACATTAATATGGCAATTGCCTGGTATTTCAGTATCGCCTTAGTGAAACAGTATAAATTTTCTATACCATATTTTACAGAACAAAAACTAAATACGTGGACGCACAACAAAGCAATCCAGAAAGCAATTGAAAGCAGGCGGATTGATGTGGGGACCAAAGAATATCTCAGGAGTTTAAAAATAAAAAATTAATTGGTATGCAGTATTCCGGCTATACACTTTAATTTTGTTTCAGCGAAATTTCGTTGTTGCTATTCATTTCCAGTCCCTCGGATAAAATGATTTTGTTTTTGTCTGTAATAAAAATTGCCTCTGTGTTTTCCAGAGAATTTATTAAATTAAGCCCTTTATCCAAACCAAGGGCAAAAACACTTGTGCTAAGGGCATCCCCATCTTCTGAAATGTCTGAAATGATTGTGACGGAATATAAATTATTTTCCACCGGATAGCCGGTTTTGGTATCAAATATATGGTGATATATTTTTCCGCCCTTTTTGAAATATCTCTCATAGATACCGGAAGTGACAACAGATTTGTCGTTGATTTTAATTGTGGCGGCATAATTGTTACTATCGGAAAACGGTTCCCGGATTCCAATGGTAAAATCTTCATCGGATGTTTTCCCGCCGATTGTAAGAATATTTCCTCCCAAATCAATAATGGCTGAAGTTACCCCTTCAGATATCATATAGTTTTTTAATTTATCGGCAACAAATCCTTTTACAATCGCGCCCATGTCAATTTTGGCGTCCGGATCAGAAAGTGTGACGGTATCATTATTTATGGATATATTTTTATAATTTACATGCTTCATAGCTTTTTTTATTTGTTTATCGGAGGGGATATTTGCATTTTCACCGTCAATGTTCCACAGAATGCTGACCGGTGCGATTGTTATATCAAAGGCGCCGTTCGTTATTTGACTATAATGGATACTATCCTCGATGAGCTGGCAGACAACCTGGTTTACTTCTGTGGTTTTTCCGTTACTATTGTTTATCTTGGAAATATCACTGGTTTCTATTGTACGGCTGAATATTTGCTCATAATGATTGCATAAACTAAAACATTCATTAATGATGTCGGAAGCCTGCAAATCACTGTCTGAGTTGTCCATGTCATATATTGTAATTGTTACGGAAGTGTCAAAATAAAAGTTGGTAAGTGAAGTTTGTGTGTTTTCCTGATTGCTGCAGGATGTAAAAACGAATATTAGAATAAATATAATAAGCAAATTGATTAATTTTTTCATATGTACCTCCATGTCACTTCGACATTATAACATATTTCAAAGACAAATTATATTTGTATTTGAAATATATATATGCTATTATTACATAGGTAAACATTCGTTCTGAAAAGGTGAATCATGAAAAAATACAGATATGATTTTATGATAATTTTTCTGCTTTTGGTTTTTGCCGGAGCCGGTTGGCTTATAATAAATTATTTATATAATGCCAAGGGAGAATCCGTAGAAGTTATTGTTGGTGGAAAGACAATTGAAAGTTTTCCATTGAATGAAAATTTCGAATATACCATTGAAACAGGAGAATTTGTGAATGTTTTAAAAATTGAAGAAGGTCAGGTCTGGATAGAAGATGCAAATTGCCCGGATGAGCTGTGCGTAAAACAGGGGAAAATCTCTAAGGACGGACAATCTATTATATGTCTGCCACATAAAACAGTGATTAGAATTAATTCGGATAATGAAGCTTCTGTTGATGCCCATACGGATTAAAAGTAAATAAATATGCAATGTTTTTTATCAACAGGCAGAAAGGCGTGCAAAAGGCATGATATAAAAATATGAACAAAAAAATATCTTTCGTTGCAATGTTTACAGCGTTTGCGGTTGTATTAAGCTATGTGGAAACATTGATACCGTCTCCGGGAATTCTGGGTGTGAAAATCGGACTGGCAAATTTTGCTGTGGTACTTGCATTATATTTTCTTGGATATAAAGAAGCTATTTTAATAAATATTATAAGAATCATTATTATCGGTTTCTTTTTTGGAAATTTATTTCGTATATTTTTCAGCATTGCAGGAGCGGTAATCAGTTTCATCGCAATGGCGGTTTTGAAACGAACAAACAAAGTATCTATGATTACGGTGGCAATTGCGGGCGGCGTTTTTCATAATTTGGGACAGATTGTTGTCGCTTGTTATATTGTAGACACTTATAGTGTTTTTGTATATCTGCCGGTACTTATTGTTTCGGGTGTTATTACCGGAATGATTATTGGAATTTTGTCGGATATTATATATAAAAGACTGAAAAAGTTCATCTATAAATCAGGGATGTAATCCCTGAAATATTTTATGTGTACATATAATCGAAAAAGAAAGGATATTTTATATGGTTTCATATATTTCAGGTACGATTGATTCGGTAGAAAGCGATAGAGTAATCATTGATAATCATGGCATCGGATATGGAGTTTTTATGCCGGAAAGCTCCTTGGCAATGTTGGATGCGGGAGAAGAAGTGAAAATTTATACTTATTTTAGTGTGCGGGAAGATGCCATGCAGTTATTCGGTTTTTTGGAAAAAGAAGAGTTAAAAATATTCAAGCTTTTAATCGGCGTAAGCGGCGTCGGACCCAAGGGAGCAATTGCAATTATTTCGGCTTGCCCGGGAGACCGTTTATATATGGCAATTGTCTCAGGAGATGCCAAAACGATTTCAAAGGCACAGGGGATAGGAAATAAGACAGCGCAGCGTATTATTATGGAATTAAAAGACAAATTGGATTTCAACGCTTTTGCGGATATAGAGGATCAGACCGGACAAATCCCGCTGTCAAAAGAAATGCAATCAGATGCCATAGAAGCATTGATTTCTCTCGGATATTCACAAAGTGATGCTTTTCGTGCGGTAAAAAGAATCAAAAACGCGGAAAACATGGATGTGGAAGAACTGTTAAAACAGGCACTGAAAAATATGATTTAACACTGAAAAAACAAAACAGATTGGTAAACAATTAGAAATTTAAGGATTTTAATTATGACAAAAAGAATTATTCAAACAGAAATGACAACGGAAGATGTTGTCATGGAAAGAGGACTTCGTCCGGAAACCCTTGATCAGTATGTCGGTCAGGAAAAGGCAAAGGGAAATTTGAAAATATTTATTGAAGCTGCAAAGTCCAGAAACGAGCCCCTCGATCATGTTCTTTTTTATGGTCCTCCGGGGTTGGGTAAAACAACCCTTGCGACAATTATTGCCAATGAAATGGGGGTAAATATAAAGGTTACATCCGGACCGGCAATTGAAAAGCCAGGGGAAATGGCGGCGATTTTAAACAATTTAGCAGAAAATGATATTTTATTTATTGATGAAATACATAGATTGAACAGACAGGTGGAAGAGGTCCTTTATCTGGCGATGGAGGATTATTCCATTGATATTATGATTGGAAAAGGTCAGGCGGCCAGGTCAATTCGATTGGATTTGCCGAAATTTACACTGGTCGGGGCAACTACCAGAGCGGGACTGTTAACGGCGCCGTTAAGGGATCGGTTTGGGGTTATCAATAAGCTGGAGTTTTACTCGGTAAATGAATTAAAACAGATTATTTTAAGAACAGCCGGTCTGCTAAATGTCGAGATTGATGAGAAGGGGGCCGTGGAATTGGCAAGACGTTCCAGAGGCACGCCTCGGCTGGCAAACAGATTGCTGAAAAGAGTCAGGGATTTTGCTCAGGTAAAATATGATGGTGTGATTACAGAAGATGTGGCAAATACTGCGCTGGACTTATTGGAAGTGGACAAATTGGGACTGGATAAAGGCGACAGAAACATCTTAGAGACAATTATGTTAAAATTTGCGGGAGGGCCGGTGGGACTGGATACGCTTTCCGCAGCGCTGGGGGAAGACGCCGGAACTCTGGAAGATGTATATGAACCTTATCTTATTCAAAATGGGTTGATTCAAAGAACTCCGCGGGGAAGAGTCGCCACAAAATCAGCGTATGAACATTTAGGAATCCCAATGCCGGAGTAAAAAAGAAATGTTCGTGGAATGCATGACAGAAAAGATAAAAATGATGCACAGATAGTTTGTAAAGTATATATGCTAAATAGTTTTTACTTTTTAGATAATTTGTGGTATTATGATAATGATTTTACAGACGAGGGAGAAAGCTATGTCATCAAAGAACTATATCGATGTTGTCATTGACGGGAAAATATATAATATAGGTGGATTTGAGAGTGAAGCATATCTTCAGAAAGTAGCTTCGTACATCAATAACATGATTCTTGAATTCAAACAAAATGAAAGTTATAGAGTGCAAAAGGTGGATATGCAGCGGATTTTGCTGGAAATTAATATTGCAAACGATTATTTTAAAGCAAAAAAGCAGGCAGATTTGCTTGAAAACGATTTAGAAATCAAAGAAAAAGAAATCTACGACCTGAAGCATGAACTGATAATTTCTGACGCTAAAGCAGAGACTGCTGCAAAAGAACGTGATGAAGCGTTAGAAAAAATTAAAACACTGGAAAAGGAAATTGTAAAATTACAATCTAAAATCAAATAGTATATTTGAATCGATCAGGCCGGCGCCTGGTCGTTTGCTATTGCATATATAATGGAGTAAATTTATTTTATGAAAGTTGAACTTTTGGCTCCGGGAGGCTCTTTTGAAAGTGTGATTGCTGCATATAATGCAGGTGCAGATGCTGTTTACACCGGAGGTTTAATGTTCGGAGCAAGAGCCGGTGCGGATAATCTTACAACTGAACAACTCATAGAAGCGTTGAATTACGCTCATATTCATAATAAAAAGCTTTATCTTACTGTGAATACATTATTAAAAGACAAAGAGATAGAAAAAGACTTGTTTGGCTTTATTGCGCCGTTATATGAACACGGTCTCGATGCGGTCATTGTACAGGATATGGGCGTTTTTATGTATTTACATAAGACATTTAAAGAACTTCCGATTCATGCCAGTACGCAGATGACGATTTACGGCGCCGAGACAGTAAAAGAACTTCAAAATATGGGCGCCACCCGGATTGTAACGCCAAGAGAGCTTTCACTTTCCGAAATAAAAGATATCAGTGAACATTCCAATATTGAAATTGAAAGCTTTGTGCATGGCGCATTGTGTTATTGTTACTCCGGCCAGTGTTTTTTAAGTAGTTATATTGGGGGAAGAAGTGGAAACCGGGGCAGGTGCGCTCAGCCTTGCAGAATGGAATATGATGTTATTTATAATGGTAAAGTGCTGAATCCGGGAAATAATAAATATATATTAAGCCCGAAAGATATATGTGCGCTGAATATTCTGCCGAAAATAATTGAATCCGGGGTTTATTCGCTTAAAATTGAAGGACGGATGAAGAAAACCGAATATATTTCGGGAGTTGTGAGCATATACAGAAAATATGTTGACTTATATCTGAATCATCCTGAAAATTACAGAGTGGATCCGGAAGATATCAATAAACTTTCTGATTTGTTTCACCGAAATGGATTTAATGAAAGTTATTACCGGCAACATAATGGAAGAAATATGATTTCATTAAAGAAACCGGAATTTAGAAAAGAAAATAAAGAATTGATTCAATCTCTGAGAACAGCATATACAGGAAGAAAATTAAAAAGAAAAGTTGATATTAATGTGACCTGCGTGTCCGATAAACCTTTTGAAATAGCTGCTAAGATCAATGATA
>CALWNA010000173.1 GCA_944382505.1 uncultured Lachnospiraceae bacterium | reverse complement strand
AGAATTATTAGAAAGTAAGTTAAAAAGAGAAGAAAAGACAATATACTACAATTATTATTATCAAGGTGCAGAAAAAGACGGTATTACTTATGAAACTTTTTTTGTTCCTAATAATATACAGCAATTTTATTTTGATGATACATCCTCAATATCATTAGACAAATCAGAAAATATGATTTCATTGAAAAAAAATGAAATTTATGTGAGCAAAGATTTTTATGATTATTTAAATCAAAAAAACAATGCAGATATGCATATTGATTTGCCTGTTGATATGAAGGATAGCTCACAAATTGTGAGAAGATATTATGTAAGAGGCTGGTTTGAAATAAATCAAAATCAAGAAAGGGATGTATATTATCTAAACTATAATGAGGATTTTGATGAATGGGAAGGACGAGTTGCTATTATGGCTCGTCAAGATAGTGTTCCTAATGAAACTGTAGAACAAGAAAATACTATTACAGTTATATATTCAAAAAAAATAAAGAATGTCATTGATATATTGTCTACCTTAGGAATTGAATATAACTCACCATTAGAGTGGCAGGAAAATGCAAAAATTATAATAAGGTCTGCGATTTTATCAGAGTGTATAATTATTGTTGTACTATATATTTTGTTGGGAATTAACATAAGAAGTATAGCAATTAACACGTTGAACAAGAGAAAATTTGAAATAGGAGTACGTAGGGCAATAGGCGCAAAAAAAACAGATATAATAATGCAATTTCTTATTGAAAGCGGAGTTGTTATGATTTTATCACTGATTTTTTCCGTTGCTATTACATGTTTCATAGGCTGCATATATAAGATATATTGTTTTTTGAAATTAAAAGAAGTAATATTGATTATATCACCATATTCTATTATGGTTTTTAGCATTTTTGTGCTGTTTACCTCGTTATATTTTAGCTTTAGTTTTGCTTATCAAACAACAAAAGTTGAAGTAGTTCAATATTTAAAACAAGAATGATTTTGGTCGAAAATTTCCATGTGACATATTTTTAAAGTCTGTTATAATATAACCTGTCGGAAAAGATATCCGATAAATATATAAGGAAAGGAGGAGCATATTGTTTAGCAGATTTCTCAAAAAAGATACAAAACAAAGCGCGGCGGTATTTGTGGATTATGAACATTGGTATTATGGCTACAATAATATATTTTCTATGAAGCCCAATGTCGAAGAATGGTATGAAGAACTGACCGAAGAATATAATGTGAAAGATTTAATGTTTTTTGGCGATTTTAATGGAAGTGCAATAGAAAAAGAATTACCGAGATTGGAAAAGATAACAAAAAATGTAATACACACTGCAAGCACAAAAGAAGGTGTTGATAAAGATTTTACAGATTTTATTATATTAGATGCAATATACAGAAAAGCTGCAAAAAAAAATTCACCAGAAGTCTTTATTATATTTACCGGAGACGCACATTTCAATCTGGCGATAAAATATCTTCGTGACATGAAGAAAAAAGTTATTGTCTACGGTGTAAAACATTCACTTAGTAATAAGCTGAAATCTTCAGCAAACTCCTATGTTGAAATGCCGCGAACAAAGCAGGAACAGCAATATTATTATGACGCAATTTTAAAATCACTATATATCTTAAAGAAGCGTCGAAAAATGGCTACATATAACAAGACAATCGAACATGTGTCATCCCACAGTGGTGTGTCAAGAGAGCGGATTCAGGCGGCTCTGGATGATTTGATGAATAACAAATATTTGTTTGTAGAAGAAAAACAATATCGCGGCAAAAAACCAAAGGTCCTGAAGGCAAATTGGGACAGGCTGAAACAGGATGGATTATGGGAAAATAAAAAATAATTAACAAAGGCATATCCATAAAGAAAAAGAGCTTATCGTACTTAATGTATCGACCCCAAAAAGTTAGACCTAAAAATCTAACGATTGGAGGTCGGTACACTCAAGTGTAAAGATAGGCTCTTTTATATGTAAGAAAAATTGTTATATCTCACTGTATCCGTATCCGTTAACAAGAGCTTCCACTGCTTGCCCTGCTTGGCACATCGGGCACTCGTGATGGGAGTATGCTTCATAGTTTGGAATATCTTCTGCGCGGAATAATGCATCAATTCTGTGTCCGCCGATAGAATCAACAGCGCTGAAAATTGCGGAAATTCCCTGCAAAATCCCTCCATAATACTCAATACATTCAATACTGTTGCGAACAGTCTGACCGGTCGTGGCAGAAGCGAGAAGTAATAATACATTTCTTCTCTGGACTTCGGGTTTTAAGTTATCCCGAAAAATCATCTGACCGTTTGAGTTAAATTCCGGTGTTACTACGTAAATTGTCTTATGCGCATTCATTGATAAAACGCCGGCTCTGCTCAATTCACTGGCAAGAAATGCGCCGATAACTTCGCATCCATCCAGACAGACAATTGTGTCAATCGGTTTGCCCATTACATTGTAATAATCTTTCATGGCGATGGCAATACGTTCCGCTTCATTGGCACGCGTTTTCATCGTTGTCATGTCAAGATAATAGTTCAGGTGCGAGTGACTTGTTACAAAATGCCCCGGAATTACCTTTAAGGCAATATTAGGGTCTTTTCTGGCGTAATATTTTATGATTTTGTTTTTGATCATACAAATGTCCTCCTTTAAAATACTACACAGTTTTGTGTGTTATAAGAAAACGCATAGCGTTTTCCGTTTTTATCCGTTCAAACTTATAATCTAATTATACAATATTATTGAATCTTTTCAACGAAATATTTTCTTTGCAAAACAAAAAGAATAATACCGGAAAAAGTGTTTCAATGTTTTGAAACGGACGAATTTAATTAAAAAGTTAAAGCCCTTATTTATTGACTTTTAAAGGCATATTCTTTAAGATATGGTAAGAGCATTAAAACGTAATTATAAGTTAACTTTCAGAATTTTGAAAAATGACAATCGAAAAAAGGAGGTCATTATGGCAAATATTATTTCAGATGAAACAATAGAGTATGTGGGAATTCTTGCCAAACTGGAATTGTCTGACGAAGAAAAAGAAAAAGCGAAAAGTGACATGGGGAAAATGCTTGACTATATCGATAAGCTAAACGAGTTGGATACAAGTCAGGTAGAGCCTATGAGTCACGTTTTTCCCGTGAACAATGTTTTCCGTGAAGATATTGTCGCAAATGGAAATGATAGAGAAAATATTTTGAAAAATGCACCGGAGCAGAATGGCGAATCATTTATTGTTCCAAAGACATTTGATTAATGGAGGAAAAGCAATGAATTTAATGCGTTTGACGGCCGTTGAACTGGGCAAAAAGATTCAGTCCGGTGAAGTAAGGGTTTCAGAGGCGGTGAATGCTGTCTTTGATCAGATAGAAGCGGTTGAAAAAGATATTAACAGTTATGTTACTGTTTATGAAAAAGAAAAGGTGCTTGCGAAGGCAGAAGAAATTCAGAAACAGATTGATGAAGGAATTCTTACGGGACCACTGGCAGGTGTGCCTGTTGCAATTAAAGATAATATGTGTACGAAAGGAAATCTCACAACCTGCAGTTCCAGGATTCTTGGGGATTTTTATCCGACCTATTCCGCAGAGGCAGTGATAAATCTGGAGAAGGCGGGAGCAGTCATTATAGGAAAAACAAATATGGATGAGTTTGCCATGGGAAGTACAACAGAGACTTCTTTCTTCGGTGAGACCAAGAATCCGTGGAATATGGAACATGTGCCAGGAGGATCTTCCGGTGGAAGCTGCGCAGCGGTGGCAGCAGAAGAATGTTCCTATGCTCTCGGGTCTGATACAGGAGGGTCTATCAGACAGCCAAGTTCTTTCTGTGGTGTTACAGGAATAAAGCCAACATATGGTACGGTATCACGTTATGGGCTGATTGCATACGGTTCATCTCTTGATCAGATCGGACCTGTGGCAAAGGATGTTACGGACTGTGCGACAATCTTAGAGACAATCGCAAGTTATGATGTGAAGGATTCCACATCGGTCAAGCGGGAAAGTTATGATTTTACATCAGCTCTTGTAGATGATGTAAAGGGGATGAGGATCGGTATTCCAAAAGATTACTTTGGAGAAGGTCTTGATGCGGAAGTGAAGGAATCGATCTTAAATGCAGTGAAAGTTTTGGAAAATAAAGGGGCCATTGTAGAAGAGTTTGACTTAAGTCTTGTGGAATATGCCATACCTGCATATTATGTTATAGCAGCGGCGGAGGCAAGTTCCAACCTTGCCAGATTTGACGGTGTCAAATACGGTTACAGAACCGAAGAATACAAGGGGCTTCACAATATGTACAAAAAAACCCGTTCAGAGGGTTTCGGTGAAGAGGTTAAGCGAAGAATCATGCTCGGTTCCTTTGTTTTAAGTTCCGGTTATTATGATGCATATTATTTGAAAGCACTTAGAACGAAGGCGCTTATCAAGAAAGCCTTTGATGAAGCTTTTGCAAAATATGATGTAATTATCGGTCCGGCAGCACCGACTACTGCTCCGCGGCTTGGAGAAAGTTTATCTGATCCGATTAAGATGTATTTGGGAGATATTTATACGATTTCCGTAAACCTTGCGGGTTTGCCGGGAATTACGGTTCCATGTGGGAAAGACTCTAAAGGACTCCCGATTGGAATGCAGATTATCGGCGATTGCTTTAACGAAAAAAATATTATAAGAGCGGCATATTCCTTTGAACAGTCCAGGGACTATGACAGATGTGAACTTGCCAGAAAAAGAGATTAGGAGGGAACAGGAATGAAACAGTACGAAACAGTCATTGGACTTGAAGTTCATGTAGAGTTAGCAACGAAAACAAAAATTTTCTGTGCCTGTTCCACGGAGTTTGGCGGAGCACCAAATACGCATACTTGCCCGGTATGTACAGGTATGCCGGGTTCCCTTCCTGTATTAAATAAGCAGGTGGTGGAATATGCTATGGCGGTGGGACTTGCCACAAACTGTGATATTACACAGAATTGTAAATTTGACAGGAAAAATTATTTTTATCCTGATAATCCTCAGAATTATCAGATTTCCCAGCTTTACAAGCCAATCTGTACCAATGGATATGTGAAAATCAAAGATGCTGACGGCAATCCGAAGCAGGTCAGAATTCATGAAATCCATATGGAAGAAGATGCGGGAAAACTGGTACATGATGACTGGAATGATTGTTCCATGGTGGACTTAAATCGTTCCGGCGTACCTTTGATAGAGATTGTTTCAGAGCCGGATATGCGCTCATCGGATGAAGTTATTGCCTATCTTGAAAAATTACGTTTGATTATTCAGTATCTCGGCGCGTCAGACTGTAAGCTGAACGAGGGTTCTATGCGAGCAGACGTTAACTTATCTGTCCGTGAGTATGGTTCTGATGAATTTGGCACAAGAACAGAGATGAAGAATCTGAACTCTTTCAAAGCAATCTCGAGAGCCATTGAGAATGAAAGAGAAAGACAGATTGATTTGCTGGAGGCAGGCGAGGAAGTCATTCAGGAAACCCGCAGATGGGATGATACGAAGGAATATTCTTATGCAATGCGTTCGAAAGAAGATGCACAGGATTACAGATATTTTCCTGATCCGGATCTTGTTCCAATCATTATCAGCGATGCGTGGATGGCGGAGGTGAAATCGAGACAGCCGGAATTTCGCGATGAAAAAATGGCGAGATATATCCGTGAGTTTGAACTTCCGGAATATGATGCGGATATTATTACATTATACAAGCCGTTGGCCGATCTTTTTGAAGATACCGTTGCTATGGGCAATAAGCCGAAGGAAGTGAGTAACTGGATTATGGGCGAGACCATGAGACTGTGTAAAGAGCATAGTGTGGATCCCGACCAGATAAAATTCTCTGCCAAAAATCTTTCAAAACTGATTCAATTAATTGAAGGAAATGTAATTAACAGAGGCGCTGCCAAAGAAGTATTTGAGAAAGTGTTTACAGATAATGTTGATCCTGAAAAGTATGTAGAAGAAAACGGCATGAAGCAGGACAATGATGAAGATGCTCTTCGGGAAATTGTAAAGAAAGTTATCGAGGAAAATCCAAAGGTGGTGGAAGATATCCGAAACGGAAAAGGAAAAGCCATCGGCGCTCTGGTTGGTCAGACTATGAAGGCTACGCAAGGAAAAGCAAATCCGGCGGTAGTCAATAAATTATTGAAAGAGTTATTATAGTTGGGAATGCAGAAATTTTTATAATTACTGCATTCAAATCAAAATAAAATAGTAATCAAAATCTCCGCTGTATCATACCCCACAGTGGAGATTTTTTAGCTTGATAATTGGGTTAAGTGATCCCATTTCAAAAAAATAAAAAAAGTGAAATAAAAATAAAACTTGTGGCGTTTAATAATAGAAAAACAGTCAAAAAGTTTTAAAAACATGGGTTAAAAGGTGAAATACTTAAGGAGGGAAGAGATGAAAAAAAGGATTATAGTGGAAAAGGTCGTAACATTATTATTGCTATGCAGTATCATTGTACCAACCATTGATAAGGGGGTTCAGGCTGAAAATATTTTAGAACAAGCTCAAAAAGAGTATATCGTTATTTCAAAAACCGAGTCATCGTATGATGAAGTTAGCGATAGGTATACAACAGATAAAAGTGAATATACAGAATATATGGGTGATGTAAATATAAGTGTTAATACAATGACCGAAAAACAGGCTGAAAAGTTGGAAAATAATAGTGAAGTAGTAAGCATAGAAGAAAATATTAAGTTAGAGGGTTGTGGACAGCAAGGAATTGATCCGAATGAAATTTCTGCTGATTGGAATGTAAAAATGATTAATGCGGATATAAATGATTATTCCGCATTGGCGAGAAAAGAGGCGGAAAAGTATAAAAAGAGAGCGGAGAAAAGCGACAATAAAGTAAAAATAGCAATAATCGACTCAGGAGTAGATGAAACAGGTGATATAGCGGTAAAAGAGAGATGTAATTTAGTGCCGGAAGATGCGCAAATATCTCCCTGCTTTGAGGATAATACCGGTCATGGAACAGCCATCGCCGGAATAATAGGAAGTGTGAAGGATGGCAATACCAAAGTAGAAGGAATCAATACAAATGCCGAGATATATTCTATCAAAGTTATGGACTGTGATAACACGGCACCGGTTTCAAGAATAATAGAGGGAATATACAGAGCCATAGAATATGATGTGGATATTATTAATATGAGCTTTGGAACTACATATAATTCCGAAGCACTTCATAAGGCTGTCAGCGATGCATACAAAGAAGGAATTCTTTTGGTGGCAGCGGCAGGTAACAGAGGTTGTGGGGATGGAAAGGTTGAATATCCTGCAGCGTATGATGAAGTTATGGCGATAGGCTCCGTTGATGCCGGCGCAGAGCTGGCAGAAGGCAGCTCCAGAGGTGAAGCAGTGGACGTTTTAGCTCCGGGAGAATTGGTAAGAACATTGACCTGCTTTGGGTTGGAAACCGCCTCATCAGGAACAAGTATGGCAGCACCCCACGTATCTGCAATGGCAGCAGTGCTTTGGGAGAGAGACAGAAGCAAATCGGCTGATTTTATCAGAGACTTGATAGAAAGCAGTGCAAATAAAATACAGGATAGTGGAACGACATATGGAATAGCGGATTTGGGATACTCGCAGGAAGTGTATGACGAATATGCCAAGAACTATAAAGAAGAAATGTATGAGGTAGAAGAAAATAATAATGAAATAAAAACTGACAAGGAAATGGAAAGGGTTACAGCAAGATGGAGTCAGAATAACCATGAGATATTGGTGACAAATAATAAAAATGGAAAGCTGACAGGAGCGGAAGTAAAGATGATTAAAGCGGGAATTAGATATAACGACGCAGTATTGTCTGGTTCAGCAAGAAATGAAGATCTTGTAAAATATAAGCGCCGGATATGGCATTCTCTCGATAATGATACTAATTATATGGCAGCCATAAACTGGGTTGGAAGAGTTATCAGAAATAAGGACTGTAGCACAAATATATCTTTTAATAAAAAGGATGGCAATGGAAAGGTTATTGACGGATTTAAAGAAACTCCTCACATACAGGCTCTGACAAAGGGGATTAATGAAATCAGTAAGAATAATGTAGCCGAAACAAATATTTATGGAAATAAGAACAGTACGGAATATAAAAATTTAACATTTAACATAAAAATGAAAAGGCTGTTGCTTTTGGGAATGGAACTTCATATTATAACGGATGCATTTGCTCATAAGGCACACGGAATCAAACCTTATTTGGGAGGGAACAGTCAGTCCCACTGGATTAAAATTAAGGGTAAAGACGAAAACGGGATAAATAGAACGGATAATGTCAACTGTTATCCAAGTCGATACAGAGCGGCAGGTATTGTTGTAAAAAATGTGATGAATCAATGTCTGCAGTTTGACGCAACAGGGAAAGTGGATATGAAAAATACAAAACTTATCAGATGTAAACAGATTGTACACAATAATACTTTTATGTCCGCATCAAATTCCAATCCGAACGACAGATTTTTATTATACAAATTATATACATATGCTATGGTAAACAAGAATAATGATGATACATTTAATAATTATAAGACGGAGTTATCAAAACGTTCTTATGAATAATAGGAGGTAAGATATGAAGAAAAAACTGATATTTATGTTTGCAATTATGATACTGAGCATTGCAGGGGTGACATTTGCTCACACAGGCATACGGGCAGAGGAAATGACAGAAAATCCGGGAGTAAAGATTGACAGAGAGCAGTTTCCCTGCGACCTGATAAGAGAGGAAGTAGCACAGTTATACGATAAGAACAACGATGGATTTTTGTCTGATGAAGAGATTCATGCGGTTACATTCTGGTGTACAGATGCATTGGGAATGTGGGAAGAATGGCAGATAACCCATCAGCCGGAGGGACTAACCAAAGAAGAGGAATATAAGAGATACGGTGTAATAGATTGTAAAGGTCTGGAGATATTTAAAAACCTAAAAGGCGTCAGCATCATAATGACAAGTGCAGGAGGACACCAAAGCAGGTTAAAGAATCTGGACAGTCTTAGTAAATTAAGAAAACTGGAAAAACTGGAGATTGAATACAGTTGTAATATCAAACATTATGACTTTTCAAAATTTAAAAATTTAAGAGAGTTGTCACTGATTGATTGTTGGAGAGTTAAAACTATCACATTCGGCAAAAAATCAAAAATCGAAAAGCTTGATTTGTCAGGAACAAAGGGAAATGGAAACATAGACGTTTCAGGGCTCAGACATTTAAAGAAGTTTAAGGCAAAGTTTACGAGACTGAAAAAAATCACCTTTGGAAAGAGGAATAAAAAATTAACAAATATACACATAGGAGGAGATCCAAGTGCACGAAATAAGAAGATAAAGTCCCTGGATTTTTCCAAAGTGAAAAATCTTAAAAAATTAGAGATACATTCACTGGATGGTTTGGAAAAAATAATATTTGGGAATGTGAAAGTTAATACAGATTGGATTTATAATTGCAAAAAGCTGGGAGTGTAAAGTCGGATTTTAAAAATATAATAATTTGTGAAATAAAACCCTACAGAGTTGCGTTTCATAGTTAAAAGTAAGAAGTGATGAAATCCATAAGCAAAGGAGGCCGTGGGAAATTATGAAAAAAAGATATATTGTAGTAATAATATCGGTGGCAATCATTCTGGCTGCAACATTATGCATATCATTTGCAAAAGCAGGAGACACGAAAGTCGAAGCGGCGCAAAAGAAAAAGATCACAGTAACGCATACGTTAAAAAATGGAACGCTTACTATTCAAGGAAAAGGTGAGATGCCGAAAAAAATGACTTTCGACGGAAATGAAAAGATTAAAAAGGTTGTGATTAAAAAAGGAATTACATCTATTCCTGATAATGCGTTCAGAGACTGTTGGAATCTTAAATCAGTGTCGATGGCGGAAACAGTAAAAGAAATCGGCAGAGACTGCTTTCGAAGAACACCAATAGAAAGAGTGACGATTCCAAAGTCCGTAAAGGTGATTGGACAGTGTGCTTTTGAGGATTGTGATAATCTCAAATATGTGACAATGCCGGGGAATGTGAAAATTAACGTGGATCATGAAGATATCGGCATCGGAGCGCTCAATTGCTCCAATGTGGTGGAAACAGTTACATTCAATACTGACTTTAAAGTGAAAAGCGCTGCATATTTCAGAACACAAAATCTTCAGGTTATGGCAAATGACAGTAAGTTTACCAGTGTCGACGGTGTCGTTTATACGAAAGATAAACGGTCTCTTGTCAGAGTGCCGAATGAAAGAGAGGAACTGAAAATAATCGACGAATGCAGTGAATTCTGTCTGCAGTCCGTTCTATATGCAAGTTATTACTGGGAAGGCCCTGGTGGGAATAGCTGCAGGCCTTTAAAATTAATTGTGATATCTCAAAATGTAAAAAAAGTGAATGAGGATAAGTACTATTCGTATGAAGGCGGCTGGGGTTCAGAAGAGGATTTTAAATGCCAACTTTATATATTAACAAACAAGTTAAAGGGAGAAGATTTTACTAAATTAATGAATCATTTTCCAACATTAGATGGAGAAGCGCTGGCAAAACAACTTCCAAATCAGATAAAAGTAACAGATGGCATGGTGGTTTCCAACGATGGAGTGCTTATCAGATATGAAGGTAATAAAGAAATTGTCAATATACCGGAGAATATCAAAAAAATCGGAGACTACGCTTTTTACAATGATAAATATGTTCACTATGGCACAGATATACCAACGATTAAAAAAGTAAATATGCCGGACACTGTGACCTGCATAGGGAAATATGCATTTGCACAGACAGACATTGTATTTGATAAGCTACCGTCACAGCTAAAGGTTATAGAAGAAGGCGCTCTTATGGATTGTGGTGGATTTGAGAATAACAATATTAAACTTCCGAAAACATTGAGAAAAATTGGGGAAAAAGCATTTGAGTATGTAAAATGGAAGAAATTAGTGATACCTCCAAAAACAAAAGAGATCGGAAGATATG
>CALWNA010000172.1 GCA_944382505.1 uncultured Lachnospiraceae bacterium | reverse complement strand
AAATAGTATTTAGGATAACAGGTTGAGAAGAGATTCTCAACCTATTTTCTTATAAGCAGACAGGTGAGAGTGTTATGAGTAAAAAAAATAAGTTATGCTCTTCAGGAATCGGCGGGCAAGCCGTATTGGAGGGTATTATGATGCGCAATAAAGAAAATTATGCGGTTGCAGTCAGAAAGCCGGATAAATCTGTTGCGGTGGATGTTAAAACATATAAAGGAATTACCAGCGGAAAAAAGATATTGTCCCTTCCTTTTATAAGAGGTATTTTTAATTTTATTGATTCTCTGGTATTAGGAATCAGAACATTGACTTTTTCAGCCGGTTTTTTTGAGGAAGGTGAGGAAGAACCGGGCAAATTTGAGCTTTGGCTTACGAAGAAATTTGGAGATAAATTAGAAAAAGTGATTATGGGCTTTACAGTTGCATTGTCTGTAATTTTTGCAGTTGTTTTATTTATGCTGTTGCCATTATTTATTGCAGATATGTGTGAAAGATTTATTCCGGGTGTAGGGCAGTCCCAGGTGCCGGTTATTGAGGGGATTGTCAAAATTTTGATTTTTATTGCCTATTTGCTTCTGATTTCACTGATGAAAGATATACAGCGCACATTTATGTATCATGGAGCAGAGCATAAATGTATTAATTGCATAGAAAATGGAAAAATACTCAATGTGGACAATGTCAGAGAAAGTTCCAGGTTTCATAAAAGATGCGGAACAAGTTTTCTGCTGATTGTTTTAATTATTAGTATTATCTTTTTTGTTCTCATAAGAACGGATAATACCTTGTTGCGATATGGAATCAGAATTCTGCTGATTCCTGTCATTGCGGGGATATCCTATGAATTTATAAAGAAGGCAGGTTCTTCAGATAACGCAGTGATTAATGCATTAAGCAAGCCGGGAATGTGGATGCAGAAGATTACAACAAAAGAGCCCACGGATGATATGATAGAAGTTGCAATCAAAGCAGTGGAAGCCGTGTTTGACTGGAAAGAATATCTGAAAGAAAACGGAATTGAAATTCCGGAGGAAAAGAAAGAGACACCGCTTCCGAAAGAATATAAACAGGTTATGCAAGGTTCAGGTTACAATTGGAAGTTTTAGTAAAAGATTTAATTCATCAGGCAGTCCAAATGCTTGCGTCGAAGGGGATTACGGATGCAAGAAATGATAGTTGGCTTTTGGCGGAATACGTTTTTGAGATTACGAAGGCAGACTATTATATGAATCCCGGAATGACTGTGGAACAGGAAAAGTCAAAAAGATATATGGCATTGGTAAAAAAACGCGCCGATAAGATACCCTTGCAGTATATTACCGGGGAGCAGGAATTTATGGGCCTGAATTTCACGGTGAATGAAAATGTACTCATACCCCGTCAGGATACGGAACTGCTGGTAGAAAAAACGGCGGAATACGTTCGTATGCTGGAAGGGCAGGTGAAAGTTTTGGATATGTGCACCGGTTCGGGCTGTATTGCAATATCTGTTGACAAGCTATGTCCCGACGCCCAAGTCACTGCAGCAGATATTTCTTATAAAGCGCTGGCGGTTGCGCTGGAAAATAATAAAAAAAACAAGGCTGACGTCTGCTTTGTTCAGTCCAATTTATTTGATAATATAGAGGGATGTTTTGATATTATTGTTTCGAATCCACCATACATAAAAACGGGAGAACTGAGTGACTTAATGGAGGAAGTCAGAGAACATGAGCCGATGCTTGCTCTTGATGGAGATAATGACGGACTGAAATTTTACAGACAGATAGCCAAGAAACTGGATCGTTATTTAAAAAAGAAAGGAAGAATATTTTTTGAAATAGGATATGATCAGGGACAAAAAGTGCCTGAAATACTGGAAAAATATGGATTTAGGGATATAAGGGTTTTTCAAGACCTGTCAGGGAATGACAGAGTCGTAAGTGCCGGAAAGGAATAAAAATGTTTGATAAATTAGATGGAATATTGGAAAGATATGATGAAATAATGGAACAGCTCAACAATCCTGGCATAGTAAATGATCAGAATAATTTCAGAAAACTTATGAAGGAGCAAAGTGATCTGGCTCCAATTGTTGAGACATACAAAGCGTATAAGCAGGCAAAGCAGACCGTAGAGGATAGTCTTCTGATTCTTGAGGAAGAAACGGATGAGGAAATGAGAGAACTTGCCAAAGAGGAAATGAACGACGCAAAAGCTGAAATTGCGGCAAAAGAAGAAGAATTAAAGATTTTGCTTCTTCCAAAGGATGAGAATGATGATAAAAACGTAGTTGTTGAAATCCGTGCAGGGGCAGGCGGCGATGAAGCGGCACTTTTTGCGGCAGAGTTATACAGAATGTATTGTATGTATGCAGAGACACAGAAATGGAAAACGGAAATGATTTCCGTGAACGAAAACGGATTGGGAGGATTCAAAGAAGTTGTATTTATGATTAACGGTCATGGTGCATATTCCAGACTGAAGTACGAAAGCGGAGTTCATCGTGTGCAGCGCATTCCGGTGACAGAATCAGGGGGACGTATTCATACATCAACAGCCACAGTTGCCATTATGCCGGAAGCGGAGGAAGTTGATGTGGAAATCGATATGAACGACTGCAAGTTTGATGTGTTCCGCGCATCGGGCAATGGCGGTCAGTGTGTCAATACAACAGATTCGGCGGTACGTCTTACGCATATTCCCACAGGCATTGTTATTTCCTGTCAGGATGAAAAATCACAGTTAAAGAATAAAGATAAGGCATTAAAGGTATTGAGAGCAAGATTGTATGAACTGGAATGCCAGAAAAAACAGGATGCTGAATCTGCAGCCAGAAGAAGTCAGATTGGAACAGGTGACCGCTCTGAAAAAATCAGAACGTACAACTTTCCACAAGGGCGTGTGACGGATCATAGGATTAAATTCACATCCCACAGGCTTGAGGCAATTATGAATGGCGATATTGATGAGATTATCAATAATTGTATCGCCGCTGATCAGGCCGCAAAGCTTGCTCAGGTCAACGAAGAATAATTAGTTGTATCATGAATTATTTTTTGATACAATATTTAAGTATGGTGACACATAGGAGGCTTTTGTTATGAAGGGGATTATGGATATCCACAGCCACATTTTGTACAAAGTGGATGACGGTGCAGAATCCATTGAAAAATCTATGCAGATACTGGAACGAGAGTATGAGCAGGGTGTCACAGATGTTATTTTAACACCACATTTCCATATGGGTGAGTGCATGCCGGATCAGTTGCAAATCAGGGAGCATTACGATAGGCTGCGTGTCAAGATAAAAACAAAAATTCCTGATATGAAAATTTATTTGGGAAATGAAATAATGGCATGCAATGATATGGTGGAAATGTTGGACAAAGGGGAAGTGTTGACGCTTGCGGGTTCCAGATATGTGCTTGTGGAGTTTTATCCCTCTGCCCAGTATTCCATAATAGAAAAGTCATTGAACAATCTTCTGAATGGCGGCTATGTTCCTGTTGTCGCCCACTGTGAAAGATATAAATGCCTCAGACAGGCAATCAAAGTGATTCATTATGAGCGGGTAAAACATCTGACAGAGATGGGAGCATATATGCAGGTAAATGTTACCAGTGTATATGGCAGAGACAAGAGATTTGTAGCAAAATTAATAGACCATGATTTATTGCATTTCGTGGCCAGCGACGCTCATAGTCTGGGTGTCAGAGGCGTGTACTGGAAACAGTGTGAGGAATATCTAAAGGAAAAGTATAAAAAAAAATATATTCATTGGTTATTGATTGAGAATCCTAAAAAGATATTATCCGGAGAATATATTTAAGATAGAAAGGGTATACGATGGAAACAGAGAACATAAAAAATGAAATAGAGATTGATATAAGAGGATTACTTGCCGCGATATTAAACCGGCTTACAATCATTATACTTGTCGGGATTCTTACAGGCGGTATTGCGTTTGCATATACCCAATATTTCATTGATCCACAATATGTGGCAACTACAAAAGTCTATATATTAAGCAAGCAGGATCCGAATCAGACGACGTTGACCACAAGCGATTTAGCGTTTGCAACGTATCTTGCAAATGATTATCAGGTATTACTTACAAGTGAGCCGGTTTTACAGGAAGTAAAAGACAAACTGAATCAAGACCAGACTAAAACAACATTGACAACAATGATTTCGGTAAAATTGGAAGAAGATACGCGAATTATGGACATTTCTGTCACCAGCACGGATCCAAAGCTGGCAAAAAAAATTGCGGATAAAGTAAGAGAAGTAGCAAATGAAAAGACAAAGGATGTGATGGATGGCATAGAGGCTGTAAATCCTATTGATGAGGCAAAGCTTCCAACGTCACCGTCCAGTCCGAATGTAGAAAAAAATACAATGGTGGGATTTCTTTTAGGCTTTGGCATTTCCGTACTTGTAGTCATCGTAACTTTTATTCTCGACGATACAATAAAGACACCGGACGATATTGAGAAGTATTTGGGAGTGAGCGTGCTTGCATCGATTCCTTTAAAGAGCGCAGATTCCGTTTCAAGGAATAAAAAGAATAAAGATTCTTATGATTATGATGATGCCTCGCCCAAAAAGAAAAATAAGAGAAAGTCAAAGAAAAAAGAAAACGGCAATGCGAAAGAGGAGGAGTAAGGTATAATGCTGAATGTCAATCTGGAAAAAATTACAGATATGGATTTTAAAACCAAAGAAGCTTATAAGACCTTGAGAACCAATGTACAGTTTTGTGGAAAAGAAGTAAAAGTAATTTCTCTTACAAGTGCTGTACCAAATGAAGGAAAATCAATGGTTGCCTTTAATCTTGCTGTTTCCATGGCAGAGTCAGGAAAGAAAGTATTGTTTGTAGACGCTGATTTGAGAAAATCTGTATTGATTGGACGTTATAAAATAAATAAAGCCATAAAGGGGCTGACACAGTTTCTTTCAGGTGTTGAAACGCTGGAGAATGTAAAGTATAAGACAAATATTGAAGGGATGGATATGATTATATCAGGTCCGGTTCCGCCAAATCCGGCAGAACTTTTAGGAAACAACCGATTTCATGAACTGATTCAAAAAACGCGAGAAGTGTATGATTATGTTATTATAGATACTCCACCGATTGGTCAGGTGATTGATCCTGCCATCGTTGCGCAGCAGACCGACGGAATTATTTTCCTTGTGGCGCAGGCAAATATAAGCTATAAGTATGCACAGAAACAAATTGAACAACTGAAAAAGTCCGGATGCAGAATCCTTGGAGCGGTATTGAATAAGGTTGATCCGGAAGGCAAGGAAGGCTATTATGGCAACTACTACGGCAGATATTATGGAAAATATTATAAAAAAGGTTATGGATATGGACAAGACAAGGGATACTATAAATAAGAAACACTAATGGTTCAAAACGGTGATAACATAAAAATAAAAGCTGTCGTATAACGATATCACGAAAAGCAAACTACCGCTATTTTAATATTGGGCAGTTTATCTTTACAATATCTTTTGTGACGGCTTTTCCTTTTGTGGGAAAAAATCATAACAGGTGAATCGATGAATTATACAGAGAGAGCATATATTAAATTAATATCAGGTGGTATAAATAATGAGAAGGCAGATGTAGAGTTTGCAAAAGTAGATACTGCAGAGTTAATAAATCTCTGTAAGATTCATAATAATGCAGGCCTCGTTTTTCTTGGATTGAAAAATACGGAAGACGTACCGGAAAAAGAACTGGAGGTTTTTGAAAAAGGTTTTGGAAGGGACATACTTCTCCATGCAAAAAGAAGTACGGTTATGAAGATGATAACCGATAAGTTGAACGAAGAGAATATAAAGCATATTATTATGAAAGGATTATCCATTGCAAGATTATATCCCAGGGAAGAACTCAGAACTATGGGGGATATCGATTTTCTCGTAACGGAGGAAAATATGGAAAGGGTTCACAAAATAATGAATCGTATGAACGCGAAATTTTATTATGAAGGAAGTGATACCCATGTAATGGTTTTTGATTTAAATAAAATCAATATTGAAATTCATTCGAGAATTGCTTTTGGAGAGAATTTGTCAGGCAGGTATGATATCGAAAATTATTTTTGCAATGCATTTGACAATGCAGAACAGATAGAAAACTGCACATATATTCTGACGCCGGAATATAATATGATTTATGTGTTATATCATACGGCAAAACATTTTTATAACGGTGGATGCGGAGTGCGGATGATCACAGATCTGGCGGTGATGGTCAGAGCATATGGGAAAATGATTCACTGGGAATGGATTTGGAGCCAACTTGAAAGTATAGGATTAAAACAATTTGCACAAAAAATATTCGCAGTGTGCAATGCGTGGTTTGACATAAGTGTTCCCGGAGAAAAAGGAAAATTTAAGGAAATAGAAACAATAGAAGAATATATTATTTCCGGCGGAACATTCGGGCATAAAAATGTAGATGGCGATACAAGCAGAATCAGAAAAATCAAAAGTAAAAATTATGTTATATCAATGTTGAAATGGGCGTTTCCGTCATGCAAAAAAATGAAAGAACACAGTGAATGGTTTAAGGATAAACCCGCTGTGCTGTTGCCGGCAGCCTATGTCGAGAGATTTGTGAGAAATGCAAGGGAACGCGGTGGCATTGTAAACTGGCTTAAGTTACTTTATGCAGGTAAAAACAAAAGTAATATGCATGATGCTATTTTAAAGATAATGGAGCTAAAATAGATGACAGAGAAAAAGTTGGAATGCACAGAGAAAAAATATAATATTGCAGATTTGAAAATTGTGATGACAACTTATCATGAAAAGACAGAGCGCCAGGCGGCGTCCTATACAACAGAAGAGGACTGGAAAAAGGAAAATGCGGACGGCATAATAAATTTCGAGCATGCATTTTATGAAGATGAAAAACAGCATTTTATGAAAAATGCTACCTATGATTCCATTGAATATATTTTTACGGGAAGTTTGTTTAACAGAATTTTGTTGAATTTTAACGGATGTATGTTGCATTCATCGGCTGTTGTTGTAGATGGCTATGCATATTTATTTTCCGCTGACAGCGGCACAGGAAAATCTACACATGCACAACTGTGGCTAAAACATTTTGGCGACAAAGCTTTTATTATTAATGATGACAAGCCGGCAATAAGATTTGTTGACGGTGAATGGTATGTTTATGGAACGCCCTGGAGCGGAAAGACCAATCAGAATGTGAACACAAAAGCAAAATTGGGAGCAATTGTATTTATCGAAAGAGCGAAAGAAAACAGAATTGAGAAAATTTCAATAAAAGAAGCAATTCCATTGTTTTTTAAACAGACGATCAGAAAACTGCAGGCAGAAGAAAAAATGGATTTGGTGTTGGACATTATGGCGAGAATTCTAACAGAAAATCCTGTATATAAATTGGGATGTAATATTAGCGATGAAGCAGTGATTACTGCTTATGAAAAGATTAGGAGAGTATAATGAAGATTAAGGAAGGTTTTATTTTAAGAAATGTTGCCGGAAATAATGTGGTTGTCCCTATAGGGCAGGCGACATTGGATTTTAATGGAATGATGAGTCTGAATGATACGGGGGCATTTATTTTTGGAAAGATGATTGAGGGGATTACCCGAGAGGATTTGATAACAGCAGTTATGAATGAGTACGGCATAGATTATCAGCTTGCAGCAACAGATGTGGACAACTTTATTGAAAAAGTTGAAGGAGAGGATTTGTTTGAATAAAACAGTTGCAATGGAAGATATTATTCCGCTAATTAAAGAACAAATAGAAAAAGACGGAGAAGTGACTTTTACACCGAAAGGAAACAGCATGTTTCCTATGCTTAGAAATAATAAAGATACCGTTACGATTGAAAAAGCTGTCTTTCCCCTGAAAAAATATCAGATTCCGCTTTATGTAAGAGAAAATGGCGCGTATGTTCTGCATAGAGTGGTAAAGGTAGAAAAGGACGGCTATGTAATGCGCGGTGATAATCAGTTTATGGATGAACATGGTATTACAGAAGCACAAATCATAGGTGTTGTAAGTCGATTTACGAGAAAGAATAAAACATATTATTGTAATGCGAAATCTTATATTCTATATTATAAAATATGGATAAATACAGTAAGCTTTCGCAAATATTTAAGGGTTTTAAGAAGATTTGCGGGAAAAGTAAAACGGAAAATAATAAGGGTATTCAGATGAAGGACAGAGAAAGTTTAAGCTGGGTAATAAAAAATGGAAAAAGATATATTCCTAAAATAATTGTTTTAAGCCTATCAAACATATTGCTTGCGTTAGTCAGCACTGCTCTGGCGTTAATCAGCAAGTATGCCATAGATGCAGCTCAGAATGCGGCGGGAGCAGAAACCACGGAAATGTTTATTCATTACAGAAATACAATTGTTTTTTATGGATTTGTTATTCTGGTAATTATTGTGGGACGTCTGCTCGTGAGAGTGTATGCGCAAAGTCTTACAATTAAGGTTCAGGCAGGCATGGAAATGGAGATGCGTGCCCAAATATTTGAAGGAATTTTAAGTAAAAAATTTGAAAAAATCAATACATATCACAGCGGTGAGTTGATGAACAGAATTACAAGTGATATAAAAATCATCACTGACGGCATCACTTCCATTATTCCAAATTTACTTTATTATATTACACAGTTTGTAGGTGCTTTCGTTGTACTGGTCATATTTGACTGGAAGTTTACGATGCTGTTTCTTTTTGCGGGAATTATACTTTCTTCCGTTACACTGCTGTTTCGAAAAAAGCTGAAAAATCTTCACAAAGAAGTACAGGAAACCGATGGAAGAGTCCGCTCATTTTTTCAGGAAGCAATTGAGAGCATATTGGTAGTAAAGACATTCGGTGTGGAAAAGCAGTTTGGAGAAAAAGGAAATCAACTGCAACAGATAAATTATGACGCCAAAATGAAAAGAAGGAAAATCAGTATTTTGGCAAATGCAGGGTTTTCCTTTGTGTTTAATGCGGGATATCTTTTTGCATTGGTGTGGTGTGCAATGAAAGTATGCATGAACGCAATGACAGCCGGTACTTTGACGGCGGTAATACAATTAATTTCACAGATACAGACACCTTTTGTCAATATTACAAAAGTAGTTCCCCAATATTATGCAATATTGGCGTCGGCTGAGCGGATTATGGAAGTAGAAGATATTGAGATAGAAGAGAAGGCTGCAAAACCGTTAGATGTGGAAAAATTCTACAAAAATTTTAAAGAGGCAAGATTTGAAAATATTCAGTTTAACTACGGAAGGGAGCAGGTGCTCGAACAGGGAAATGCTGTTTGTGAAAAAGGAGATTTTGTGGCAATAAGAGGAATTTCCGGAATAGGAAAGAGCACATTAATGAAAATGTTGCTAGGTGTATTTAAGCCACAGCAAGGAAATATCCGACTTTATACAAAGGATGGAAAGTTCATTGAGGCAGGACCTGATACAAGATGCCTGTTTTCCTATGTGCCACAGGGAAATTACCTGTTTAGTGGAACATTGCGAGAAAATATTTTGTTGATTAATCCGAATGCCACAGAAGAAGAGATACATGAGGCTTTAAAGATAAGTGATATTTACGATTTCGTGAATACATTGCCAGACGGATTGGATACTGTAATCGGTGAGAAGGGTCTGGGAATATCTGAGGGACAGGCACAGCGGCTGGCAATTGCAAGGGCGTTGCTCAGCAAGGCTCCGATTCTTCTCTTGGATGAAGCAACATCAGCACTGGATGCGGCTACGGAACGTCATGTACTTGAAAGAATTAAAAAGCTTAATCAGAAAACCTGTATTATTATAACTCATAAGGCTGCGGCGTTAAAAGTCTGCAACAGGGAATTTATTATTGAAGATAAGAAATTATTTTGTGTAGAGAAATAATAAAAATAAGTTATATAAATGGAAAAATGCCGGGAAAATTAAGGTAATCTTAATCTTTCCGGCAATTTTTTTATTACTTACCACTGGTTTTATTTGTATGTTGTAATTCCCGCCAAAGAGCGTCATGAAAAATCATAGCAAGCTCTTCCCAGTGTTTACGCTGTTGTGTTTCCTGTTTCAGTTGTTTTTTCAGTCCCTCAATTTCAACTAACAACTCGGTTGTTTCTTCAAGTAAAAGCGTATCCCCCGAATCTTTCATACAATACTCCCCCATTAATTATATAAAATACCCGTACAGGCTTAATTATATCATTAAATATGGAAGTTGTGCAAATTTTTTATCGACACTTATTGACTTTCCTTGGCAAAAAATGGTGTTAAATTTTATAAAAAGTATCAAAATTGTATAAAATTAACAAAAAAACGTTTTCTTAAAAATTAAATATGTTGAAAGTGCACTAAAAATATTGTAACATAAAATTAATCAAAATGTTAGCGTTAACCCATATATAAATATAGATATAGATAAGGAGGTTTTTAAATGGGAAAAGTACGAAAGAAAGGGAGAAAAATTGTAAGCATATTTTTGAGCGTAGCAATGGCTGCGGGTATGATGTTTGCAGGTGGAATAACAGAGGCACAGAAAGTCAATGCAGATACCGCATTAACTTCGGAAGATTTTCTTAAAACAAATGGAACGACAATCAGAAAATCCAGTGGCAGCGGAGACATCGTCTATTTGAGAGGCACGAATGCCGGAGGATGGCTGGTTCAGGAAAATTGGATGAATCCAACCAATGCAGAAGACCAGAAAACAATAATGGATACATTAGCAGACAGGTTTGGTACATCTGTGAGAGATGAATTGATTGCAGTATATGAAGATAATTATTGGACAACACAGGATTTCGATAACTGCGCAGATATGGGAATGAGCGTTATAAGATTGCCGTTTACATATATGAATCTGTGTGATGACAATGGAAATCTGAAATCAAATGCGTGGGAAAGATTAGATTGGTTTGTAAGCAATTGTAGTTCAAGAGGAATGTATGTTATTCTTGATATGCATGGAGCGTTTGGTTCGCAGAACGGAATGGATCATTCCGGTGAGGTGAATGATGGTATGCAATTGTATTACAATCAGGAGAATAGAGACAAGACTTTGAAGCTATGGGCTGAAATCGCAGAACATTTCAAGGGAAATCCGGCGGTTGCAGCTTATGATATCTTAAATGAGCCTGGTATTAAGGCGGCAGCAACAAATAGTTTACAGTGGGATTTTTATAACGAGATATACAATACAATAAGAGGCAAGGATGCGGATCATATTATTATTATGGAGTCGTGCTGGGATGCAGACAATCTTCCTAATCCATCAAAGTATGGATGGACAAATATTGCATATGAATATCATTACTATCCTTGGGATTACGTGTCAAATGCTTCCGGTCAGGCTTCTTATACGGCGAGCAAGGTAAGGGATATTGTAAACCATAATTATGGTGTCCCTACATTTGTGGGTGAGTTTACATGCTTTGAGCAAATTGATGCATGGGAAAATACTATGTCAACATATAATCAGCAAGGCTGGCATTGGACAACATGGACCTATAAAGTTACAGGAAACAGTTCCTGGGGAATTTATAATCACAGTCCTCAGACCGTAGATATTTATGGAGATTCTGCAGATACAATCAAAAGTAAATGGTCATCTGTAAGCACGGATAAGGGTTGGGTGAATTCATCCATTTACAATGTAATCAAAAAATATCTTCCGGGAACAGTGACTCCGGGAAGTACAACCAACTCAAATAATTCAGGAAATTCAAGCAGTTCCAACAGTTCAAATAATTCAGGCAGTACAGCAGGTACTTCCGGTGCAGTTACAATTTATCAGGATATCAATTATGGAGGCACTGCAGTTTCTCTGGAAGAGGGAAGTTACAATCTGGCAGCATTGCAGGCAAAAGGCTTTAAGAATGATGACCTTACCTCAGTAAAAGTTCCGTCAGGATATCAGGTAACACTTTACTGGGATGATAATTTCTCAGGAGCTACAAAAGTTCTCACCAGTGATACAAATTATGTGGGAGATGACTGGAACGATCAGACATCATCCATCAAAGTGACACGTTCCGGTTCAAATACAGTTTCCGGTTCAAGTTCAGGATCAAGTTCTGCAACATCCTATGCAACAACAAAATTGTCCGATGGAAAATATTATATTCAGGCAATTGCAAATGACAAATATGTAACAGCAGAAAACGGTGGAAGTGATCCTTTAGTGGCAAACCGTGACAGTTACGGCGGGGCATGGGAAACATTAATATTAGAGAATAACAGCGATGGAACAGTCAGCATAAAGGCAGAAGCAAATAATAAATATGTATGCGCAGTTCTGGATGAGCAGAATCAGTTGCTGCCAAGAAGTGATTCGCCAAGCACATGGGAAAAATTCCAAATTTATAAGATTAAAGATGGCGAATATGGAATCCGTTGTGCAGAAAATGGAAAATATGTACAGGCAAACTTAGATGATGGAGGCAAGCTTGTAGCAACCAGTAGTTCTATTGCAGGAGCATGGGAAGCATTCAAAATCGTAAGAGTGGGTGATATTGAAAAGCCGGTTGTTGAAAACGGAGAATATTATATTTCTGCAATTGCCAACGGTGGCGTTGTATGTGCAGAAAATGGGGGTGCAGATCCGTTGATTGCAAACCGATCATCCTGTGGCGGAGCGTGGGAGTCTGTACAGTTGGTTAACAATAGTGATGGAACAGTTTCATTTAAATCGATAGCCAATGGAAAGTATGTATGTGCAGTGATTGATGAAGATAATCAGTTATTGGCAAGAAGTTCAGAAATCAGCACATGGGAGAAATTTAAGATTTCTAAAATTGTGGATGGCGAGTATTCCATACAGGCAGTAGCAAATGGCAAATATGTGAATGCAAACTTAGATGATGGAGGTAAACTTGTAGCAACCAGTGATTCTATAGCAGGTGCATGGGAAGCATTTAAGATTACAAAGACCGGAGAATCTTCAGGACTCACATATGATGCCAGTGCAGGCGAACCAAAAGCTACATTCTATCTGGATGCAGATTATAAAGGTACAGAAGTTTCTTTCGGCGTAGGAAAATATGATTACAGCGAAATGATATCCAAAGGAATTAAAAATGATTCCCTTTCCTCTGTTAAAGTTCCTGACGGATACAGAGTTACATTGTATAGCGATGCAGGATTTGGCGGCGAAGCCAAGGTACTTTTACAGGATACTTCAAGTTTAGGCAATTTTAACGATAAGACATCTTCAATTATTATAGAGAAAGTAGAACGACCTGATTTTGAGAATGCTGAGATATATATTACCTCCATGGGCAATAATAAAGTTGTAACAGCAGAAGATGGAGGGAATAATACTCTTGTGGCAAACCGCGACTCTTGTGGAGGAGCGTGGGAATCAATTCAGGTTGTAAGCAATGATGACGGAACAGTATCATTCAAATCCGGTTCCAACGGAAAATATGTGTGTGCTGTAATTGATGAGAATAATCAATTATTGCCTAGAAGTACGGAAATCAGTACATGGGAAAAGTTCATCATTGAAAAAATAGCAGACAATGAATATGCTATATATTCCATTGCAAATGGCAAATATGTACAGGCGAATCTTGATGATGGAGGTAAGTTATACGCAATCAGCGAAACAGTAGGCGGAGCATGGGAGGCATTTAAAATCATCAAAATTGAATAGTAAAAAATGAAGTACGCCGTGGATATTTATATCCACGGCGTACTTTTGCGTAATAAGAAAGTGAGTCAAGAAAAATAAAATATTGTAAAAAAATTCCTGCTATTATATAATTAAAAGGTTTAGTAGCGGACTGTACGGCAGTTCATATTCAGGAGGATGATTCAATGGGGAAATATTTTGGAACAGATGGATTTAGAGGCGAGGCAAATGTAACCCTTACAGCCATGCATGCATTTAAAGTTGGGAGATTTCTTGGATGGTACTATGGAAGATATCACAAGTGTTGCGTCGCAATTGGAAAAGATACAAGACGAAGCAGTTATATGTTTGAAGATGCCCTCTCGGCAGGACTTACTTCCACAGGAGCAGATGTTTATCTTCTTCATGTTACGACAACACCAAGTGTATCTTATGTCGTACAGACAGAAGATTTTGACTGCGGCATTATGATTTCCGCCAGCCACAACCCCTATTATGACAACGGCATCAAGTTGATCAATTATTA
>CALWNA010000171.1 GCA_944382505.1 uncultured Lachnospiraceae bacterium | reverse complement strand
AGATTTCCCGGATTATGAAAGAAACTTATCTGATTTCTGATGAGAAACTAAAGCTTTACATGGTTATTGCAGTGAGAAAACAGAAACTTTTGTCAGGAATGAACTATCGGGAAGGTTACAGTCTTTATGTGGGAATACCATTTTGCCCTACTACCTGTTTATACTGTTCTTTTACCTCGTACCCAATTGATATTTATAAAGATAAGGTGGATAAGTACGTAGCTTCGGTCATAAAAGAAATAGAGTTTCTGGGGAAAAAGTTAAGAGGCAGAGAATTAAATACCGTGTATATCGGTGGCGGTACACCTACCACCCTGGAACCGAAACAGATTGACAGATTGATTACTGCCCTGAAGCGCAACTTTAATTTTGACACTGTCAGGGAATTTACCGTTGAAGCCGGAAGGCCGGACAGTATCACAAAAGAAAAACTGTTGGTGCTGAAAAAACATAATGTATCGAGGATTTCCATTAATCCCCAGACAATGAATCAGACAACACTTGATATCATTGGAAGAAAGCATACGGTAGCGCAGGTAAAAGACGCTTTTTTACTGGCAAGAGAATGCGGATTTTGCAACATTAATATGGATTTTATTGCAGGACTGCCGGAAGAGACAGAAGATATGGTGAAACATTCCATGGAAGAGACAATCAAATTAAATCCTGAGGGAATTACGATTCATTCTCTGGCAGTAAAGCGGGCATCAAGACTGAACATTCAAAAAGAGCATTATTCGGACATGCATATGGAAAACAGCTCCTATCTTATGAATTTGATAACGAAATATGCAAAACAATTGGGAATGAAGCCTTATTACCTATACAGACAGAAAAATATGATGGGAAATCAGGAAAATGTGGGATATGCAAAGGAAGGTTGTGAAGGTCTTTACAATATTCTTATGATGGGAGATTATCAGGATGTTTGGGCAGTCGGAGCGGGAGCCGTGACAAAATTGCTCTCACCTGACAGAAAAGAAGGAAAACGCATTGACACCGTCAAAAATGTGGATCAGTATATAGAAAGAATTGATGAAATGATTGCCAGAAAAGAGAAAATCTTTGAAAAGGCAGATGCGTTACGTTAATGGAAGAAAAATATCCATGCAAGTTTTTATTGCTATGGGTTGTTAAAAATGACAAAAAATAGTAGAATCTAGGATTGTAAACAAATCGTAAGAATCAATTGATAAGGAAAATCCAATAAAAGGAGAAAAAAATGGCATTAAGCAAGAAACCGGTTACCGGAATGAAGGATATTCTTCCGGAGGAAATGAAAATAAGAAATTATGTACAGAATGTAATTAAAGATACATACAAGGCATTCGGCTTTACCCAGATTGAAACCCCTTGTGTGGAGAATCTCTCGAATCTGACCAATAAACAGGGAGGGGAAAACGAAAAATTAATTTTTAAGATTTTAAAACGAGGAGAAAAATTAAATCTTGAGACAGCACAGACAGAAGCAGACGTTGCGGATAATGGACTCAGATATGATTTGACAGTACCTCTTGTGCGATATTATTCAAAAAATGCAAATGAGCTGCCTTCGCCGTTTAAGGCTTTGCAGATGGGAAATGTATGGAGGGCAGACAGACCGCAGAGAGGTCGTTATCGTCAGTTTATGCAATGCGACATAGATATTCTGGGAGATCCGAGTAATCTTGCGGAAATCGAGCTGATTCTTGCGACGACAACAACTCTTGGAAAACTCGGGTTTAAAAATTTTCAGATTCGAATTAATGAAAGAAGAATCCTCAAGGCAATGGCTGCATACAGCGGTTTTTCAGAGGAAAGCTTTGACAGCGTGTTTATTATTCTGGATAAGATGGATAAGATTGGACTAGATGGTGTAAAAGAAGAATTAATCCGGCATGGATTTGCCACTGAATTCGTGGAAAAATATGTAGAACTTTTTGAAGAAACAGATGCTTCGGAACATCCGATAGAATATCTTTCTGATAAGCTTGGAACTTATATGGAAGACGACGTAAAACTATGGATGACAGAAATTATTGACAGTGTAAAAGCGACAAAGTCTTCAGATTTTGAGATTATCTTTGATCCGACCCTGGTAAGAGGAATGTCTTATTACACAGGTACGATTTTTGAAATAGCAATCCCCGAGTTCGGGGGAAGCTGCGGCGGCGGCGGACGTTATGACAAGATGGTAGGGAAATTTACGGGGCATGATGTACCGGCATGCGGATTTTCCATTGGCTTTGAGAGAATTATTCTTTTACTTATGGAACAGGGATTTCAAATTCCGGAGGAATGTGAAAAAGTAGCTTATCTTATTGAAAAAGGTGTCAATGGGCAGGCTCTTTGTGATGTGATTGCCCGGGCACAGGAAGAGCGAAAGAAGGGTACACAGGTACTTGTAACGAGAATGAACAAGAATAAAAAGTTCCAAAAGGAACAGTTAAATGCACAGGGATATGAGAATTTTAAAGAATTCTACAAAAATCCACTGAGATAGTAGAATAAGAAGGAGGATTTATCATGGCAGAGTCAATGCAGGGACTTCACAGAAGTCACAGATGCACGGAAGTATCAAACAAGAATATCGGCGAGACAGTCACGGTTATGGGCTGGGTTCAGAAAAGAAGAAATTTGGGAAGTCTTATTTTTATAGATTTGCGGGACCGCACCGGGTTATTGCAGCTTGTTTTTGATGAAAATGACGGGGAGGTTTTTGAAAAGGCAAAGGGAATCCGAAATGAATTTGTCATTGCGGCTGTTGGAAAAGTAAGAAAACGTGACGGTGCAGTAAACGACTCCATGAAGACCGGTGATATTGAAGTTGCCGTGGATACACTTCGCATTCTGTCAGAATCCGAGACGCCTCCATTTCCGATAGAAGAAGATTCCAATACAAGAGAGGAATTACGGCTGAAGTACAGATATCTTGATTTAAGAAAACCGCACCTTCAGAAAAATCTTAAACTGCGCAGCGATATTACTACATTTATCCGCAAATTTATGTCAGAAGAAGGTTTTCTTGAAATTGAAACGCCGACGCTTTGTAAGAGCACTCCGGAGGGGGCGAGAGATTATCTGGTACCGAGCCGGGTACATCCGGGAAGTTTTTATGCTCTCCCACAATCTCCACAGCTATATAAGCAGCTACTGATGTGTTCCGGTTACGATAGATATTTCCAGATTGCAAAATGTTACAGAGATGAGGATTTAAGAGCTGACAGACAACCGGAATTTACACAGGTAGATATGGAGCTTTCTTTTGTGGACATAGAGGATGTAATTGATGTAAATGAACGATTAATGCAGGCATTATTCAAGGAAATTTTGAATGTGGATGTTCCAATTCCATTTCCGAGAATGACGTGGCAGGAGGCGATGGATCGATATGGCTCTGACAAGCCTGACACACGTTTTGGTATGGAACTTGTAGATGTGACAGAGACAGTTAAAAATTGTGGATTTGGTGTATTCACGGGTGCAATCGAAAATGGCGGTACAGTCAGAGGAATCAATGTTAAAGGGCAGGGCGCAATGTCGAGAAAGAAGATTGATAAGCTGGTTGAATCTGCCAAAGGTAACGGAGCAAAAGGACTGGCTTATCTGTGCATTCAGGAAGACGGTACGTACAAATCTTCCTTTGCCAAATTTATGACAGAAGAGGAACTGGACAATTTGGTGAAAGATATGCATGGTGAGCCGGGAGATTTATTATTATTTGCGGCTGACAGAAATAAGATTGTTTGGAATGTTCTCGGAGCATTAAGGCTGGAACTTGGCGAGCAGTTAGAATTAATAGACAAGAGTCAATTTAACTTTTTATGGGTTGTGGAATTTCCGCAGTTTGAGTGGTCCGATGAGCAGGAAAGATTTATTGCCATGCATCATCCGTTTACGATGCCAATGGAAGAAGATTTGGATTATCTGGAAACGGATTTAGGTAAAGTCCGGGCAAAAGCATATGACATTGTCCTTAACGGCTCAGAAATTGGTGGTGGAAGTGTGAGAATTCATCAGGCGGATATTCAGGAGAAAATGTTTAAAGCACTGGGATTTAGCAATGAAGCAGCACAGGAACAGTTCGGATTTCTTTTAAATGCATTCAAATACGGTGTTCCACCCCATGCAGGGCTTGCGTATGGTTTGGACAGACTGATTATGCATATGTTAGGGGAAGATAACATCCGTGAAGTCATTGCATTCCCTAAAGTGAAGGATGCATCGTGTCTTATGACAGAGGCTCCCGGACCGGTAGATGCAAAGCAGTTAGAAGAACTGTGTATTGCGACTGTGAGACCTGAAAATCTTGTATAAATGAGCGAAATTTTTATGATTATGTATCATTATTTTGTGAAAAAAAGCAATTTGAAATTTTAAAGCAAATATTATAAAATTATTTTAATCGTGTAGCAAAGGTATTAAGCAAAGCGTAAATATGAGAAATCTCGTATGCGCTTTGCTTTTTTTTCCGGCATATGGAAATAAGAATGCCGGTTCCATACTTATTATGGAGATAAAGCCAAGCGATAAAATAGTTTATCAGGAGGAAAAAATAATGCCAAAAACAAGGAAACAGAGTATTATATTTGGGATCATTATGTCCGTCACAATGACATACGGAATGGAAGTTTATAATGCAGCAATCAAACTTCGACAAATTATGGGATTAAGAAAGCGTATGTTAAAGAAGGCTGTTGCATAACAGCCTTCTTTTCTTAATCATTCAGGTTTAATCTTGTCTTTCTTAACTTTTCCTGCAATTCTCCGGTATAGGCAGACAATTGTTCATATTCCTTCACAAAATCCGAATGATGCTGTTCGAGCTGATGCAGCTCAAATTTCAGTTTCGACACTTCATTTTGAAGGTTTATTGTGTTGGAATTTTGAGAAGAGGACATATTCATTGTTGTTACAACTTTAAAGTCCGATGAAAGAAACAGTTGTTTTTCGTTTAAAAATATTATAATGAAATCATTATTTTGAGTAATATTTAACGACTCTGGCAAATCCAGTCCGTCACAGATAAACTTTTTTTCACTGAAGTTATCAGAGGCAGAGACATAAAGTTCAAATTTATCATTGGCGGGTGTAAGATAAAAAGCGAAAAGTTTATTGTTGTATTCCAGAAAACTGCACAGATTTTTTGTGATAAAAACCTCGCTGATATTGTCGGGGGTAATGTGGCACACAACGGTAGAACCGTCTACGGACTCGTAACTGATATAAGCAGGCGTAGTATTCCAGACTTTAAAATTACGGTTTATGTCTTTGCGCATTATTCCCCTGTTATAAATACGGCCCGAATGAATTATGTATTTTTGTAAAGTGTTTTGCGACTGCCATAATATCATGGGTTGTCCTGTGTTAAACTCTAAAATGTGATACATTGGTAATTCCTTTTTGTATTAATAAATGATTCTTTTTAATATATGAAAAAAAAACAGACAATATTCTAAGTAAATAAGTTTCAAAATACTCAAAATTATGGTAAACTGTTTAACGGATATAAAATATCAGAAAAAACCATTGGAGGTAAATAAATGTTTTCATTTGACGAAGTAAAGAATGCAGATATGGAAGTTGCGAATGCAATGCAGGATGAAATGGACAGACAGCAGTCACATCTTGAGTTGATTGCATCGGAAAATATCGTAAGTAAACCGGTAATGGCGGCTATGGGAAGCCACCTGACAAATAAATATGCGGAAGGATATCCGGGAAAGAGATATTATGGCGGATGTGAGTATGTGGATGTAGTAGAGCAGTTGGCGATAGACCGTGCAAAAAAATTATTTGGATGTACATATGCCAATGTTCAGCCGCACTCCGGTGCACAGGCAAATATGGCAGTATTTTTTGCATTGGTAAAACCGGGGGATACGGTAATGGGCATGAGCCTGGATGCGGGCGGACATCTCACTCACGGTTCACCGGTTAATATGTCGGGAACATATTTTCATATTGTATCTTATGGAGTCAATGAGGACGGATATATAGATTATGATGAAGTTTTAAGAATCGCAAAGGAATCAAAACCGAAGCTGATTGTGGCCGGCGCCAGCGCATATCCGAGAAAGATTGATTTTAAGAAATTTCGTGAGATTGCAGATGAGGTCGGGGCATATCTGATGGTTGATATGGCGCACATTGCAGGTCTTGTAGCCGGCGGACAGCATATGAGTCCGATTCCATATGCACATGTAACAACGACTACAACGCATAAAACATTAAGAGGACCAAGAGGAGGATTGATTCTTTCCAGCGAAGAATTTGCTTTGGAACATAAATTGAACAAAGCAGTATTTCCGGGAATTCAGGGAGGACCTTTAATGCATGTGATCGCCTCAAAAGCAGTATGCTTTAAAGAAGCATTGTCAGAAGATTTTAAGGTTTACGCAAAGAATGTGGCAGAGAATGCACAGGCCCTGGCAAAAGGACTTACAGACAGAGGTTTTGACCTTGTGTCCGGAGGGACTGACAATCATCTTATGCTGGTCGATTTGAGAAGTAAAAATATTACGGGCAAGGAATTTGAAATTGCGCTTGATGCGGCGAACATTACGTGCAATAAAAACGCTATTCCAAATGATCCGCAAAAACCGGGTGTTACAAGTGGTGTGAGAATCGGAACTCCGGCAGTTACCACAAGGGGACTGAATACGGAAGACATGGATGTGATTGCCGAGTGTATGGCACAAATTGCGGCTGATCCGGAAGGAAACAACAAATCTGTCAGGGCAATGGTTAAGGATTTGACAGATAAGTATCCGCTGTATGCTTAATATATTTTTGAAAGAAATATAGAGTTATAAAGAAAAAGGATTGAATTGATGCGCCCCATAAAGGTTGGACTGAAAAATCTGACAATTAGGGGAAACGGTACAAAAATTCAATCCTTTTTT
>CALWNA010000170.1 GCA_944382505.1 uncultured Lachnospiraceae bacterium | reverse complement strand
ATCTTAATTGCAGAACAGTTGGGAGAATACGAGACAAGAGACAGACTGATTTCCGTACTTAGAAAGATTATGGAAAACTGGCTTACCTATGATGGAGAGGAAGATTATCCATATTATATGTATTATCATACAAGTTGGGGAGCAATCAGTGGAGACGGTGGCGACCATGGGATGGCAATTAATTTATCAGACCACCATTTCCTATGGGCATACTTTATATTCCCGGCAGCCGTATTGGCATCTTATGATGAACAGTTTGTAGAAGATTATGGAGATATGGTGGAACTTCTTATCAGGGATGCGATGAATCCGGATAAGAATGATGAAATGTTGCCATATATGAGAAACTTCGACGTATACGAAGGCCACTCCTGGGCAGGCGGATACGGAGATAATAATAGTGGTAACAATCAGGAATCGGCGTCTGAAGCAACATTTGCCTGGGCAGGACTTTATTTATGGGGACTTGTAACAGGCAATGATGAATACAGAGATGCAGGCATCTGGGGGTACACATCCGAGATTAATGCGATTGAACAGTATTGGTTCAATATGGATGCAGGAACGGAACTGGACAGCAACAACTGGGCGCCGGGCTATGGAACAGATGTATATGGAGACGAAGATTGTGACGTTCTTCCATATATCGGAATGGTCTGGGGCCTGGGATACACAAACGGCACATATTTCTCAGGAAACCCTTGCTGTATTATGGGAATTCATTTACTTCCTGTGACACCGGCAATCACATACATGGGTTACAGATATGACACCGTTTCAAGAATCTGGAAGGAATATGAGCAGATTCAGGAAGCATATCAGGCAAAAGTGACGGCGGAAGGCAATTCCGATCCGGAAGGCTGGTATCACATTTTATGGCCGTTTATGGCACTGAGCGATGCAGAGGGAGCAGCAGACAGATTTGCTAAAGAGTATACATCTCACCTGAATGAAAACGGTGATTATGTGGACGGCGTTCTCTCCACAGACGAAATGTTCAACTCTTACTGGTACATTCAGAATATGTGTGCCAAGGGATATATTTCAACAGATATCTGGTCAAGTGATTACACAAGCTATCAGGTATTTGAAAAGAATGGACAGTATACAGCACAAGTGTGGAATCCGTTTGATTACGATATTACGGTACATTTTGCAAATGAAAATGGAAACTTGGGAAGTGTTAAAGTACCGGGACACGCAACGGTGGATTGTGATCCTACAAAGAATGAGGATAAAACTGTTGGATACGAATATGTACCGGTTACAGATTATGACCCGGTAAATGAGATTTCAGGCGTAGTGGAAGCGGAAGACTATTATACAAACTTTAGCTGTGAGCCGGCAGAAGATTCTATTGAAGGCGGATACATTGGCTGGATTGATGACGGAGATTCCCTGATTTACACAATTGACGTAAAAGAAGAGGGGGACTATATTGTTGATTATCGTGTACAATGTACCGATACAAATAAGAACAGTGCAATTCAGTTAAAGACAGATAATGACAGTGATTATATTCTTACAACAGAATTAGACAATTCAACGACTGAATGGAAAAATGTTGTGGCAGATGACACGATTCACTTAAAGGCTGGTAAATACCAGATGAAATTAAAACTTGTAGACGGTGGATTTAACTTAAATTACGTTAAAATTTACAAGAAGGGTACAAAGGCGCCTGTCGCTGAATCAGATGATCTGACAAAGACAGATCTTTCAAATTATCCGGAGATTTCATTGGACAATGCGAAGATTATCGATGTTTCTTCCGTAGCAAATGCAAATGGTGAAGCAGTAAATATGATTGACAAAGATTACAATACCAGATGGGAATCAGAGTCAGCAGACAACCAGTATTTTACGGTAGAGCTGGACAGTGAACAACAAATTGGCGGAATTAAGATTTACTGGGAAGGCGCAGCAGCTAAGAAGTATGTAATTCAGACTTCAAAGGATAATGAAAACTGGACGACAGTATTTACACAAAACAGAGGTCTTGGAGGACAGGGTTATGGTGATGAAAACAGAAGTTCCGGATTGGAATCCATTGCATTTGATACAGTGACAACAGCGAAATATGTGAGATTGTATGCGACAGAGAGACTTACAGGATATGGCGTGTCAATTTACGAGTTGAAACTCTATGGGCCGGATGGTTCCATAGAACAGCCGACAGAACCGGAAACACCGACACAGCCGGAAGATACAGGCGATGTTGCAGATGGAAATATTGCTGCAGGAAAAGAAGCTTATTCTTCAGGAAATGAAGGAGATAATGTGGCAGCAAAATATGCAGTGGATGGAAATCAGGATACAAGATGGTCTTCCCAGTTTGTAGATGATTCCTGGATTTATGTAGATTTAGGAAAGAACTACAGTGTAGACAAAGTTGTTCTCACTTGGGAAGCTGCATATGGCGAGGATTATGAAATCCAGGTATCCACTGACGGAAACAACTGGACGACAGTTAAGACTGTGAAAGATTCAGACGGCGGTGAAGATGTTATAGAATTTAAAGCAATGAAGGCAAGATATGTTAAGATGAATGGGCTTAAGAGAGCTACCGGATACGGATATTCACTTTGGGAAATGGAAGTGTACAGCGGAACATCTCAGAGCGGAGAGGAAGATACGGATACTGATGAGTCTGTTTCCGGAACAAACGTTGCCTTGGGGAAAGAAGCATCTGCATCCGGCAAAGAAGGAGATGGCTATGCGGCTAAGTATGCAATTGACGGAAATACGGGAACACGTTGGGCTTCAGAATGGTCAGATGAGCAATGGTTCCAGGTAGATTTAGGAAAAGCATATACTATCAACAAAGTTCTTCTCACATGGGAAGGCGCTTATGGCAAGGCATACGATATCCAGGTGTCCACAGACGGCGACAACTGGACAACTGTAAAGTCATTAACTGACCAGGATGGCGGTGAAGATACAGTAAGTTTTGACGCAGTAAAAGCAAGATATGTACGAATGCAAGGCGTAGAGCGAAGTACCGGATACGGATATTCACTTTGGGAATTCCAGGTAATCGCAAAATAAATATCTTTTCATGTTCTTCTTCTTCGGGGCTCCTTCGGGAGCCCTGAATTTTTGTGGCGATGAGGAAAATGGACATCATGCTTGCATAGATGGACATTTGACGACCGCCTACAATCCCGGAATGCGGCTGATGCCGCTTCCGGTGATTATGAAATCTTTTTGAAAATAGAAAAAAGATTTCCTGAGCAGTGTGCAAAAAGAATACGCTGTTGCATATATTGTTCGCAACGGTGCATTCTTTTTTATGTGTTTTTTTAGAAAAAAGTGCCGTTTGTTCCAAAAACGACTACATTCGTTCCGAACCTATTTACTTATTTAAAAATTGAGATATTTTAATACTTGTCCGGATAATACAACAGTATATACGGAAAGGACAAGGCGGTGTTAAGCTATTTTTACCGTTTAATTACATCAATTTTTAAATAGGGTTTAAATATTGTAAACAAATGCAGAACTTCCGTAATTATAAAATTTTTGATATACTTTAAAGGTAATAATAATTTTATAATTACGGAGGTTTTATTTGGTGTTGCTAAGCTTAGTATTGGCAGATATTTTACATTACATAAAAATTTTAATTATAGGGGATATATATTTAAAATTAAAATGCAAAAATAAGAAAAAAATAAAAATCTTTCAAACAATTATTATTATAATGGTTGCATCCGGCTTGATGCACTTGACAGAGGATTGGCTGTGGGGATTTTTATGTTATGTATTGGCTATTATTATTTCGCTGATTGTAATATATGACGAAAGAAAAATTAAGCTTGCTATTACAGGAATATGGATTATCATAGTGATTTCATTGCTTGATGTCATGTCAAGAGTAATGATAAATACTATTTTTTCTATATTTAATATAAATAATATTGGATTAAATGAAATCTCGGTATCACTATTATCTTTAACAATTGTGTATATCACAGGACTTCTTATTAAGAGAAAGAAAGGACTATCCGGTATAAAAAATATTTATTTTGTTTGTTTTACTGTTCTGGAAGCTGTTGATATGATTGTCCTTATGGTATTGGCGGATTTTGTGATAAATACGGTTCAATTAGAAAATAAATTTACATATTCGCTTGTATTTATTTTAATGATTATAGGAGTTTTTATTCAACTAATCGCAGTTATAAGATTAATGGTATCAAGGAATGAACATAAAGAAAAAGAAATAATCATCAAGCGATATTTAAATGAACAAAAGGCACATTATGAATATTTAGAGCAAAGAGAATATGAAACCAGAAAATTCAGACATGATTTGAAAAGTCATATGCATATGCTCCAAAACTTTTCAAAGAATAAAGATTATGAGAAATTTGATAAATATTTAGAATTAATCAATATAAAGGTTGATGATTTCGCAAATCGAATCAGTGTCAATAATGATATTGTTGACGCAATCATAAACAAGTATTACACAGAGGCAAACAAGAATAATATAAAAATGAAAGTAGAAGGGCATTTCCCAAGGCAGTGCAATATCAGTGCCTATGACTTATGCACAATCTTTTCGAATTTACTAAATAATGCCTTGGAGGCTGCCGACAAGTCGGATAGAAAAGAAATCAATGTTTCCTGCAGGTATAATGATGAGGATATAATAATCATAATCAGCAATTATTATAGTGGTGAAGTAAAATATGTGGATGGGCATTTGAGAACAAGCAAAAAGAATGCGAGAATCCATGGCTTTGGCCTGGAAAATGTCGAAGACTGTGTAGAAAATAATGGCGGATATATAAAAATCAATAATGAAAGCAATATATTTTCCGTAACGATATTGTTAAAGAACTTGCAGGAGGAGGCAAAATGAAAATAGCAATCATAGATGATGAAGCATTTTGGAGAGAGTGTGCTGTTAAAAACGTAAAAAGTTATTATAGTGACATTCCGGTTGATATAGATGTATATAATTCCGGTACGGATTTTTTGAAGAAAGAAAAAATATATGACATTGTTTTGATGGATATAGAAATGCCGGAGAAGGATGGATTTGATACAATAGCTGAGTACAGACTGGTTCATGATAATTGTGTCGCAATTATTCTGACAACCCATACAGAGTTGAGCAACAAAGGCTACCTCGTCAATGCTTTCCGATATATAGACAAAACCAATATGAAAGAAGAATTGGAAGAGGCATTGAGCTCGGCAGGCAGAGTTCTGGAAATTAATAATACGATATCGTTAAATGCCGTAAAGTTGGGAGAAATTAAATTGGTAGTAAAAGATATTTTATTTATTGAAACGGAAAAGAGAAACGTGTTGGTACACACAAATGACAACGAATATGAATGCAGCAACAGCATTTCTGAATTGGAAGAACAGTTGGAAAAATACGGATTTTACAGAAGTCACAGATCCTTTCTTGTCAATCTGGATAAAGTTAAAAAATTTGACAGAAAGTGGATATATTTTGCGGGAAACAAGAAAGTTTTCCTGAGTTCGCGAAAATATACAGAGATGAAAAGCAAGTATGTGGAAAGAAAAATCAGTATTGCAAGTATGTAATAAAAAAGATGTATTTTCGCGAAAAAACGACTACATTCGCGCAGAAGTGTTGAACCGGAAAAGGAAAAAGTATATTATCGGCATTGGGGGGAGACCTGGAAGGTTTGAGTAATATATACCACTACAGGTATTAAAGCGTTTCATATGCATTAGGGGAATTAAGAGCAACAATAACAGGGGGAGAGTTGTTGCCTTAAAAAACTAGTGAGAAAAAAGAGGTTGCCCAGGCAAGGCTGGGCAACCTCTTTTTGTAGTGCGCCTGGCGGCGCACGTTTCTAATGGGTGAAAGTCCCTAATCCGCCCCGGTAGTGGGAAGGATACAGCCAAGACCAAGGGTGTCCATCGTGAGGTGGAATCTGAAGGAAGGTGGAGGCAAAT
>CALWNA010000169.1 GCA_944382505.1 uncultured Lachnospiraceae bacterium | reverse complement strand
CCATTGTTTAATGTAACATATTCCATAAGAAACCTCCTTAAATATTTTTTCCCATCTCATAAACTTTGTCATAGGACGGAATATTTTTTTTTTTTATTTCCATTTTTCAATATCTTTTCCTGCACTTTTCACACTGCCTCCATGAATTGCAAGACCATTTTCTACGTTTGCATTTGGACATAACCGTTTGATATCTTTCTCACTCCTTCCCATTCCGCTTCCTTCATGGGTGCAAAACGGCTTGATTGTTTTGCCGCTGAAATCAAAATGTTCCAGAAATGTAAACACAGCCATAGGCATTGTACTCCAATAATTTGGAAAGCCGAGATAAATTGTGTCATAATCGTCAATGCTGTCAGGATATGATTTCAACTCAGGACGGGCATCCCGATTCTGATCAGCCTGTGCCTGTGCGATACACTCATTATAATCTTTAGAATAAGCCTGTTTCTGTTCAATTTTAAACATATCTGCATCTGTCAACTCTTTGATAATACCAGCCGCTACTTCTGTATTTCCTACATCCAACGTCTTTATCATACCATTGACATAATTTTCATCTGCTCTGGAATAAAAAGCAATTAATTTCTTTGACATTTAAATCCCTCCTTATTCTTTTGAATGATTTTATTATAACACTACGCTCATTGACGCTGAATCTCCAATATGTTATTATTGTATTAACTTATAGTTAATACAATAATAAGGGAGTCATGCTATGTATAACCCACTTTTGGATACTTTTATTGCCGTTGCAGACAATGGCAGCTTTACAAAAGCGGCAGAAGTACTTTATATTTCCCCTACTGCCGTTATGAAACAAATGAATTCTCTGGAAGCGCATCTGAATTTAAAACTTATCGATAGAACACCTGCAGGCATCCACTTGACAGAAGCCGGAAACATCATTTACCGCGATGCAAAGTATCTGATAGATTACTCTGCCAAATCCATTTCCACCGCCAAAGCTTCGCTTCATGCCAATGACACAGTCTTTTGTGTCGGCACATCATTATTAAATCCCGCAAAACCTTTTATGGATTTATGGTATCAGGTAAATAAAAATTTTCCGGAATACAAGTTACATCTTGTTCCTTTTGAGGACAATCACGATGGTATTCTCTCGGAAATCGAAAAGTTAGGAAAAAAATTTGATTTCCTTATCGGAGCGTGTGACTCTAAGGAATGGCTTTCCCGGTGTAATTTCCTGCCCCTTGGACAATACAAAAAAATGGTGGCAGTGTCCAGAGAACATCGGCTTGCGCATAAAGATTGTATCGAAATAGAAGATTTGTATGGGGAAACATTGATGATGGTCCGGCGTGGAGATTCCGGGACGAATGATTTTATCAGAAATGATTTAGAAAAGAATCATCCGAAAATTCAGATTGAGGATACCCCTCTATTCTATGATCTTTCTGTCTTTAACCGCTGCGCAGAAACAGGAAAAGTTCTTTTGACAATCGAATGTTGGAAGGAAGTACATCCCGGTCTTGTTTCTATTCCGGTAAATTGGGATTACAGCATCCCTTATGGTTTGCTTTACAGCCTGAATGCGCCGGAGGATGTACTTCAGTTTGTGGAAGCTGCAAAATCAAAAAATCAAATACAATTATAAATAATTTTTCTACACTGCAGCATATCTTTATAGATACACATATGATCTAAGCAAATAACCCCGTAAATTTTTTTCATAAATAAACGGGAGGTCATCTATTATTCTACTTTGCGTCCTGTTACCGCTTCAAAATGATATTTAACAATACCAAGGTCCATTTTTGCATAAAAACCTTTCCCTGCTTTTGCAAATATCTTCTCGTTTTCAAGTGTAAAATAAAATTTCTGCTGGTTCATTGCTGTAGGCGCAAGCAGAACTGCTTCCATTCCTTTCGCAAACCAGTCCGGCATCGCCCCTGCACAGTTGCATAGCTGCTCCACCGATTTACTTTTATGTGCTGTTCCCTGATTAACACCATACCCTACTGCTATAATACATGCCAGTTTCTCACCCTTCTTTATTTCTGCGGTACTTTTTCCATGTGTCATTGCTACCCAACAAGTATTCAATCCCAGTTCCTGCGCTTTTAACACAAGTTTTTCTCCATAATATCCTACCGTCTCATCTAATCCGCTGCCCTTTTTCCCAACGAGCGCAATATAGTTTTTTACGCCACTGAATTTTCCATAATGAGCCATCATACCGTTGAAGCATTTTGGCTCGTCAAAAATAATCTGTATGTTTAAGCCGCTCTCTCTATTGCATTCCTGAATCAGGTCCATCAACTGCTGCCTTTTTTCACATTCGATTTTTTTATCCTGATACTGTCGCACACTATGACGTGCTTTCATAATTTCTAATAGTTCCATCATACAAACTCCTTTCATACAAGTATTTAATCTTATTATAACATATATTTCATACAAAAAATCATTCGCAGAGAAACTCTTGACGAATGATTTTTATTAAGAAGCATAAATGCTGTATATTTCTGAATTATTGTTTTATGTCATCTGAAATATCCGCATCCGCTGCCGTACGTGGTTTTGCCATTAAAAATGAAGCAATAAAGGATACAAGAGGAACGGTAAGAATTACTCCCATAGATCCGGAAATTCCTCTTAACAGTTCTATACCTATATCATATCGGTTCATATATTCCGGATAAGACATATTATAAGAATATATTATAATCAGACTGTTAATAGAGCTTCCTGCAAATGCCAGAATCAATGTGTTTGACATTGTTCCCATCATA
>CALWNA010000168.1 GCA_944382505.1 uncultured Lachnospiraceae bacterium | reverse complement strand
TTAGAAAGACGAACTCTGGCAATTTTTCTAAGAGCTGAGTTAGGCTTCTTAGCACCATACTTAGAACGTGCCTGGCATCTGTTTGCAACACCTGCAGTATCAAGAGTACCTCTAATGATATGATATCTTGTACCTGGTAAATCTTTTACTCTACCACCACGGATAAGAACAACGCTGTGCTCCTGAAGGTTGTGACCTTCACCCGGAATATAGCTTGTTACTTCGATACCATTAGAAAGACGAACTCTGGCAATTTTTCTAAGAGCTGAGTTAGGCTTCTTAGGTGTAGCTGTCTTAACTGCTGTACAAACACCACGCTTCTGTGGAGAAGCTGTATCGTTCATTTTCTTGTTAAGAGAATTGTAGCTCTTTAACAAAGCCGGAGCAGTAGACTTTTTAACTGCTGTCTGACGTCCCTTTCTTACTAACTGGTTAAATGTAGGCATTCCTTTTTCACCTCCTGTTATTAGAATTATGTGTTAATCACATTTTTTCACGCAAAAAGACACAATACGCCCTTTAAACGTGCTTTTCCATTATAAAAAACGCTTGATTAAATGTCAAGCGTTTTTTCGTACCAACAGTTCAGACTTGCACATAAAACACCGATATATGTAAAGACTGCTTGCAGGATTTCAAATATTGATGTTTTTATGTATTAGGGGAGCAGAAATCAGCGAGAAGTAGCGAAGCAGATTCGATCCGGCAGCTGAACTGTTGTAAAGCCATACGACGAGAATCCGAGAAAAACAACGAAGAAAATTTACAATATGATTGCATAGATGAACACTTGACGTTCACTTACAATCCCGGAATGCGGCTGACGCCTCTTCCGTTGATTATAAATCACGTCGATCAGCATTGAGCAAGCTCTAATCGTATTATTTATTTAGTTTTTATTTTGTTCTCATAACCTGCTTGCCTAAGTATTTTTTTGTATTTTTTAGCGCATTTTTTCTTGATAACTATATATTTTAAATTGTTACAGTTTTTAAAGGTGTTTTTGTTTATCTTAGAAATATAGCTGGTTTGAATAACTATTTTTTTTAAATTTTTACAATTTTTGAATGCCTTTTTCTCTATTGCTGTAACTTTATACTTTTTCCCTTTGAAAGTTATGGTTTTTTTTATATTTACTGTTTTTATTTTTTTTGAAGTTGTACCGGTTACAGATGCGTTATTTCCCTTGATTTCATAAATAACTTTTCCTTTTACTACACCTGTCAATATTGCGTTCGTATTTTTGACAATATATTCATAGCCATTCTTATTTGCAAAATCTTTTATAACTTTACATTCAACATCTGTAATTACTTTTTTTAAATTTGGACAATTTAAGAATGCAGAATCCGATATTGTATTCACCTTTCTATTAAAATAAATTTCTCTTAAATTTTTACATCCATTAAACATATTGTTTCCCAAATAATTAACCATCACATTGACACGCTTTATTTCATCCATGTACTGTTTCCAAGGTAACTGACCTTGATTAAAATTCACTTCTTCCTTATTTTTTTCATCGCAAGACACGTATATCTCGTTTGAACTTTGCTCATAAATCCAATTTTGATTATTTCCATAAGTTCCGCAATTTTCAGATGCATATGTCATTCTTGCAAAGCTAAAACTAATTACTAATAATAATGCTACCATTCCAAATTTCTTAATATTCTTCATTTAACTCACCCTCTTTAAATAATTTCTTTATTTTTGATTCAACCAGCAAAAAAACAACTCTGTCTTTAGCCACATCATCTATATTTGAACTATATTCTTTTTCTTTAAGGTATTTTTCATATTCTTCTTTAGAAACACTAATGTTTTTGTCGTGTGCAATCGCTCCGATAGTATAAATGTACTTCACGTCATATATGCCTTCCTTATAACATTTTTCATAGAATTCATTTTTAGTTAAGCCCATATTCTCTGTATAATATTCCTCTAAAGATTTTCCGTACATATAGGCTATATACTGATAATTATCTACAATGCCAATTGAATAATTTGAGACCTGTTCTTCATCTATAACATATTTCGATTTTGCTACAATATCGCTTAGTTTATCACTCAGACTATATTCACATAATTCCGTAATACCACACTTATCCAGTTCTTGCGAATAAGCATAATTTTTTATATCCTTGCTTACCACTACCGTTTCCTTATTTTTTCCACAAGCACATAACAAAAAGGCACAAATACTAATTAGTATTAATTTTTTAATAAATCCATATTCCATTTTTTCCCCAATCTAAGTTTGTTATTTTGTCTGCAGAAGTAAACAATGACTTTTTATATTTATTTTTATTACCTACTTGACTATCAACCAATACTCCTGACTGTACTCCAAGCTGTTCATAAGCTCCGGCGTATTTTTCATATAGCACTCCGCCACTATCGCCTTTCCCTGCCGTGCATGATGTCAAAATTAAATCTTTTATTACAACACCATCATAATTAACAGAATAATTAACAGACAATATTTTCCCACTGGTTAAATATGTTGTCGCACCTGCTTTATAAACAATATCACCTACTTCTGGTATCACTAAACAATCCTTGCATAAATTCACTCCTACAGCTTTATCCGTATTGCTATCGGAATTATAATATACTTTCCTACTTGCTGTATTATCACCTGTTAATGCTACGAAACATGCATCTGTTTTCCCTGAAAATTTTCTATATTTTACAACACCTACTTGAACTCGATTTCCATTAGAAGTATAAACATATACTTTAGCCCCTACCGAAGTATTATGTCCGGCGGTCACAAATCCCTTTACATTGCCGTTGCCACTTTCATAATAGGCTCTAAATCCCATACTATAATCATAATTGCCAATACTTATTTTTTGTCCCGGATAAACATTTTTCCCTGCGCTTTCTTCCACACCACTTTCCAACTTGAATTTTATCATTTCAGGTTCTTTTACTAAACTTCTTATTATATCCATTTTTTCTTTGTCATATTTATCTAAACATACTACAACAGAATTATTAATTTCATCTATATAAGTTGCTTTCACAAAATTTAATTTTCCAATATGTTCTGTCATCTCGTCGTATACTTTTTTTATATCATTATACGAAAAATCAACTTTTTTAAGTATAACTTCATCTTCTCCACATTCTTTTTCAATACTTTGTTTTAATTTTCCATCGTTTCCACAAGTTAAAATTACTAATTCTTGATCATCATTTAAATAAGAACCTGAATAATGTCTATTATATGTATCATCTTTTTTTTGAACTTTTTTCAAAACCTTCTTATAATTTTCTTTTGATTCCATCCTGTTTTCAACTAATTCTTTGTCTTCTTCAATCCCCTCCATTCGATTAATACTCTCATATTTTTCTTTCAGTATTTTAGCCCCCTCAGATATTTCCGTTTCGGCATTTGCTGATAAATTGTGTATGCTAAAACTAGCCGCCAATAAACTAAAGACAATTAAACATGTGGCACTTTTTCTCAATAAATTTTTCATTTTCTCCTCCATTACCTATAAGTTTTGTATATTTGTAACGTTTTTAATAATATAGAAAATATTATTATATGTCAATGTAATCCTGTTTCAAATCTAACAATCTTACAGTTCTTTCCAGCTGCTTCATTGTATGCATATATTTGATTATAATCGAATGCTCGTTTGGGAATTTTTAAAAAATTCATGACATTCCCTCCTTTAGAATCCCCAACTCCTATCCCCGCTTATTGCTTATCCAGTTTAGGACTCGGTCGCAGGATTCGGGTCAGTGTTAGCTGACATCTTCCCATCCGAATCCCTGTGCATCCCACGTAGTGTATATCAGATGGAAGATTGACAATCGCCACTAATATTGATTTGTCGCTCACCGCCTATAGAGGTGGGAATCATCCACCATCTGATATAAAATCAAGAGACTTTTCTTTTTAAATTTTGTTCATCACAATCTCAACCTTAAACAAATCTCCGTCAAGCATGATTTTCATTTCGCCCTCCTGCCGCTCCACAATAGACCGCGCAATGGAAAGTCCAAGTCCGCTGCCTTCCGTTGTTCTTGAAGCATCTCCGCGGACAAATCTCTCCATCAGTTCCTCTGCACTAAAGTTCAATGGACTTTCGGAAATATTTTTTACGGAAACAATCACCTTCTGCTTCTCCCTTTTAATATCTACATACACTCTTGTTCCCTGCATTGCATACTTATATACATTTTCATACAGGTTTTCAAACAGACGCCATGTTTTTCTTCCGTCTGCCATGATATAAAGCGGCTCTTCCTGTACGGTCTTTATAATTTGAAGATTTTTCTCTGCAAACTTTTCCTCATACTCTCCAAGACTCTGATTTACCAACTGGACAATATCAAGCCTTTCCCTTTCCAGCTTTGCAGCTCCTGAGTTCAGTTTTGATATTTCCACCAAATCTTCTGTCAAATGCTTAAGACGCTGTGATTTTCTGTCCAATATGTCCAAATATTGTTTCGCTTTTTCACTATCCGGACCATCCATTTTTAACAAATCCACATAATTGATAATGGATGTCAAAGGTGTTTTCAAGTCATGGGATACATTTGTTATCAACTCTGTTTTCATCCGCTCATTTTTTGTGCTCTCTGCAACTGCCGCCTTGAGACCTTCCCCTATATTATTTACACAATCTTTCAAATCTCTGTTTGCCCGAAACTTCATATTCACATTAATTTTATAATCAAGTTCTCCATCAGCAATTCTTTTTGCACCCTCTTCAATAGTTTTGTTTTCCTCAAAATATTTCCAGACCAGATAGAATATTCCCACGATTTCTATCATTGTCAGAACAATCGCCGTCCCCGGCTTAAGGTATACATATGTCATATATATAATGATTATCTGCCATATAAAAACAACCGCCACCATTACAGCAACTTTCCAAGTCAGACTTACATTCTGTAATAATCTTTGCAATGCATGAATCATCTTTATTGCAATCCTTTTTATCATTCTCCCTATCTTTCCCAAAAATGTAGTCTTTAAAAGCGTTTTTGTCTTGACTCTCCGCATGAAGCTTTCACAAAATAAAATCACAAATTCCACACTTGCCAGTCCCAGCAGCCCGGAACTTATCACTGCCAAATCATAATATCCCATATTCTGAAATAGTTCTTTCTCGATAAGTACAGCAAGTGTTGAAACCACTCCTATTCCAATAACCATTTCCAGGTCAAGCCAAAGCCGGTCAATGACTGCCGGCCTTGCCTCATCACCTTTTTCCTCATGACCTGCCATCAGCATTAACATAATAAATGGTATGATAGAAATTAACACCGAAATAATTGCCGCGATTATCAATATAACCGCCATTTTTTTGTCTTTGACAAGCTGCTGCTCACTTGGAGCATTCTCTATATTTTCAATCATCTCTGCCAGGTCAGTTCCATGGGCATAACTTGCGTCTATTCCCACAACCAGCTCAGAGATTTTCGTCGAAAAGATTTCTCTGTCACCTGTCAGTATATTATTCAGATTTTTTATGCCATAAGTGTTCTCATCATAAACAAAATTGCCATTTTCAAATAGACAGATGTCTTTATACACATTACTATTTTCAATTTCATCTGCGCTGTTAACATTGGCAATAGTGTATTCTCTATCCCCCTCTTTATATGTGACATAATAGCAAAATCCTATATCATCAAGAATATCTGCATTGGATTTCAAATAAATTGCCTGTTCCCCTTCCGTATTAACCATCGCATATTCATATCCGAAAGATTCTCCATCCAGCATCACCACACATTCTTCAAACGCTCTCACATATAACAATATTTCACTATAATATTGATATTCGCGCTGATTTTCTTCTGTGGGAGATTTTTCAACTTTCTTTTCCGCAATGCTTTCTTTCTCTTCATAATCCTGCCGCTCACCATTTTCATCGGCATATATCTTTGCGATATCTCTGACTGTAATATTTCCCAGCACTTCGTTTTCTATTAAGATCTTATCCATATCCGAAAAATTTTCCCGGTAAACAGACTGCTCATAACCATACGTAAGTAAAGTTGATACCAATTCCCTGTATCGATGATTATAATTTTCCACCATGTCCTCTCTATGGGATCTTCCTGCAGTATATACTGCACCTGCTACGCTTGCCATACATATTACCGCAAGCAAAAGTATGCAAATGTGCAATGCGATTCTTTTCTTTTTCATAATTTCACCTAATCCTTTCTACTGCTTCTCAATCTTATATCCAATGCCCCACACTACTTTCAAATATCGTGGTTCCTTTGGATTAATCTCAATTTTTTCCCGGATGTGTCTGATATGTACTGCTACCGTATTGTCTGCTGCGATTGCCTCTTCATTCCATACATTTTCATAAATCTGATTAATTGTGAAAACCCTTCCCGGATTCTTTACAAGAAGCAACAAAATATTGTACTCATAAGGAGTAAGTTTTACCGGTTCACCATCCACTGTTACTTCCTTGCTGTCATCATCAATTTCAAGGCCGCCTACCACATACACATTTTTCTTAGATTCTGCTATGGTACCAAGCTTTGTGTAACGCCTGAGCTGTGACTTTACTCTGGCAGTCAGTTCCAGTGGATTAAAGGGTTTTGTAATGTAGTCATCCGCCCCCACATCCAATCCGATAATTTTGTCGGAATCTTCTGACTTTGCCGACAGAATAATAATGGGAATACTGCTATACTCTCTGATTTTTAATGTCGCTCTCAGTCCGTCCAGCTTCGGCATCATGACGTCGATAAGCAGAAGCTGAACATCCTCCTTTTTTAATAAATCCATAGCTTCCATTCCGTCATAGGCCTTTATTACGTTATATCCTTCCTTCGTGAGATAAATCTCAATTGCCTCCACAATTTCTCTGTCGTC
>CALWNA010000167.1 GCA_944382505.1 uncultured Lachnospiraceae bacterium | reverse complement strand
ATTTTCTCGTAAAGAAAAAAAGAAACAAGACTTTCGCCGCACATACACACAAAAGAAACGCTGAAATATTTCTTCCGTTATCTCAACATTCGCCTGATGAGTATAATACGCTCAACAAACGAATGTCTACTAAGTGCGATAAAAGTCTCGTTCCTATTTCAATATACTTTCCGGTTTTATCTGCAGATTTCTGCACAGAAAGTGCATCATTCTGAACAAAACGTGATGACGAAAAGTATAACAACCAACATCTTGTATGCATCGCAATTAACGTGCACATCCTGACAGATATCATAGTGTATTAGTTGCAAACTACTCCCTAATATCTAGGGTAAGATTATCATTCATCTTTGTTTTCGTCAATATTTCGAAAGAATTTTACAAAAATTTTACATCACCAAAATTTACCGTTCCCATTTATCACATAATGCATTAATCTGATTTGCAAATTTTGCCAGATCTTTATTGGCTCCACCTTCATTCCGTTTAATAACTGCCATAAGGCGCTGTCCTGCTGCCACAAGTCTTGCATAGACGCCTGCCGCTCTTTTCTGTTTTGCAGATGCACTTACTCTTACCGGAACGCCCTCTTTTATCACTTCTCCCGTTAAAAGATTAAACTGCGTGCCACTGTAAGGGGCATAAGCGTCATATTCATATTTATTTTTCAAGATATCCGCAAATATGTCACATACCTGATCTTCTCCATGGACAACAAAGACTTTCTGCGGTTTTTGTTTCATCCCCTTAAGCCATCTGATTAATTGCGCTTGGTCTCCATGCCCGCTGATACCTTTTAAGTTTTCTATGTGCGCCTTTACGGCAATCTCTTCTCCAAAAATCTTAACAATTTGCGCGCCTTCGAGAATTGTCCTTCCTAATGTGCCGGGAGTCTGAAAACCGACAAACAATATGGTGCTGTCTTCCCTCCATAAATTGTGTTTCAGATGATGCCGTATACGTCCCGCCTCACACATCCCGGAAGCTGACAGAATAACTTTCGGTTTGGAGTCCTCATTGATTGCGATGGAATCATTGCTTGTGACAGAAACTTTTAATCCGTCAAATTTCAGCGGATTTATTCCGGCATGAATCAGTTCCATTGTCTCTTCGTCAAAACATTCGATTACATTATTGTTAAATATGTTTGTCGCTTCAACAGCCAGAGGACTGTCCACATAAACTTCGAAGCCCGGATAATCCGGAACCATGTTTTCTTTCTTAATAACACGCATAAAATAAAGCATTTCCTGCGTTCTTCCCACTGCGAAAGACGGAATCACTACGTTTCCGCCTCTGGCAAAGGTTTCATTCAGTATCCGTGCCAATTCTCCCACATAGTCCGGTCTGTCTCCATGAAGTCTGTCCCCATATGTAGATTCGATCAAAACGTAATCTGCTCCATCTAAAATCTCCGGGTCTTTTATAATCGGCTTATTGATATTTCCGATATCTCCTGAAAAAATAACAGATTTTGTTATATTTTCCTCTGTCAATTGTATTTTTATGCTGGCAGACCCAAGCAAATGTCCGGCATCTACAAACTTAACAGAAATCTCATCACAAATGTTTATTTCCTTATTATATTCAACAGGGACAAGCATCTCACACGCCGCCACTGCATCGTCCATGGTGTAGATTGGCTCAGCAATTTCCCTGCCCGCTCTTTTTGCTTTTCTACTTTTCCACTGTGCCTCAAACTCTTGAATGTGGGCACTGTCCCGAAGCATAATATTACATAAATCACAGGTCGCCTTCGTGGCAAATATCTGTCCGCGAAACCCCTTCTTAAACATTAACGGGATTAATCCCGAGTGATCAATATGTGCATGGGTGAGAAAAATATAATCAATCTCACCTGCCATAACCGGCAATTCTTGGTTTACATAAATATCTTTTCCCTGTTCCATACCGCAATCCACAATTGCCTTTTTATCTCCCACCTCAATATAATGACAGCTTCCGGTCACTTCGTGGTCGGCTCCTAAAAATGTCAGAATCATCTTCATCAACTCCCATCCATACCATAACAAATAAAATATAACGATAAACTATTTTGTTTTATTATAACACGATACGGAGATTTTCCATACTTAAATCTTCTTTGATAACATATAAATATAATGCATATCACTGCATTAGCAGTGTGTGCTTCACATTCCACAATTTTTCAGACAAGTCCACATAATAGGTATGAGGATTTTCAAAACGCTTTACTTCATCCCAGAGCATTTCCACCTGTTCTGCACAATAATCCCGAATCTCTTTCAGCTTTGGAGATGTGTATATGCATTCACCATCTTTAAAAACAGGGACCTGAAGTTCCCGAACGTTAAAATTCGTTAAAGTTTTTGTTTTCCATGTAGCATTTGGATCAAACACTGTATGCGGCTGTTCTCCATGAACAGTTTCATCATACAGACAAAGTTCGTCTGCCAAAGCTTTTCCGCTTTCTTTGTCATAATAGCGATACACCTTTTTAAAGTGGGGATTTGTTATTTTTGCCGTGTTCTCACTGACTTTAATTTTAGGAATAATTTCACCATTACTATTTTCAACGGCAACCAGCTTATATACACCGCCGAACACCGGCGCACTCTTTGCGGTAATCAGTCTTTCCCCCACACCAAAAATATCAATTTTTGCTCCCTGCATCATAAGATCACGGATTAAATGCTCATCAAGAGAATTTGAGGCAACAATTTTGCATTCTTTCAGACCTGCATCATCCAGCATCTTTCGTGCTTTTTTTGAGAGATATGAAATATCACCGGAATCCAATCTGATTGCAAAATTTTTAATTCCTTTTGGCAAAAGCACTTCTTTAAACGCCCGAATTGCATTTGGGACACCGCTTTTTAACGTATTATAGGTATCTACAAGTAAGGTGGCATTATCAGGATATATTTCACAATATGTTTTAAATGCTTCATATTCCGTATCAAACATCTGTATCCAGGAATGTGCCATCGTCCCGCCTGCCGGCACATTGTATAATTCATCTGCCAAAGTGCATGCTGTTCCGGTACATCCGCCAATATATGCGGCTCTTGCACCTATGAGCGCTCCGTCTGCACCTTGTGCGCGCCGGGAGCCGAATTCAAGCACCGGTCTTCCCTGTGCCGCACGGACAATTCTGTTTGCCTTGGTGGCAATCAGAGACTGATGGTTGATTGTCAATAACAGATATGTTTCAATTAACTGCGCTTCAATAGCCGGCGCCTTTACTGTTATGATCGGTTCGTTGGGAAATACAGGAGTTCCTTCCGGTATTGCATAAATATCTCCGGAAAATCGGAAATTCCTTAAATAATTTAGAAATTCTTCATCAAAGATATTTTTTGCGCGAAGAAAAGCAATGTCATCCTCTGTAAAATGAAGTTGTTTTATATATTTTATAATCTGTTCCAATCCTGCCGCAATGGCAAAACCTCCGCCATCCGGCACAGTTCTGAAAAACATGTCAAAATATGTTGTTTTTTTATAAAAACCATTTTTAAAATATCCGTTTCCCATCGTCAGCTCATAAAAATCGCAAAGCATTGAAACATTCCATTCATTCATTTTTTTGACTCCCTCTTTCGTCTATAATTTCATTTGTATGTAAATCTATTTCTTTTATACATTTATTTCAGGGTAAAATCAAGGGCATAAATTTTTACACCGATAAATCAGACGTCTTCGCTTTCCATATATTCTTTTAAATCGTCTACCATATGTTGCAAATTCTCTTGTTGGTTTTTCCTGTATGTATGGTTATCTGCAAAAAACTTCACAATCCATTTGTCTAAATCTATATCATTTTCAAAGGAATAAGCTACTAAAGCTATCATGGATGGTCTGTTAAATTTATCAAACAATGGGGAGGAATGATCCATTTTTTTCGTTAAACCTTCAAACACTTCGCTATACTGAACAATATCTTCCATGCTCACATTGGCATTTACATTTGCTTTGACAAAAGCAGGAATGTCCATATTTTCAACCATTTCTTTATTGACGCCCATAAACTCTTCCATTAATTTTTCAAGAATATGAAGTTTATTCATAATGACCGCCTTATCTTTTGTCCCTTTATTTTTATCAACCGTATCAAATAATTCACCGTTTACCGGCTTATTTTTCAATCCATTTTTAAACGCCCTTAAGAACCGGGCGAATTTTTCATCCTCAATTTCCAAATAAGTAAACTTGTTGAACAAAGTAAGCCAAAGAAAAGAATCTTTGCTTGTAAATATATCGGATATGTCGCTTGTTATTATTTTTTCCAGTCTGTGCAAATTGCAATCCAGTTTTTCAAATTCCTCTTTGGAAGAATTTTCGTTTAAATATTTATTCATTTGTTTCGTCTGCTTTTTCCAGTGTTCAAGATGAAACATACACATAATAGATTCCAAAACCACCCGTTCCAGAACCCCCTTTGTCCTTTCCTTCTCTGTATATCTGCCACAATCAACAAAAAATCTGTTATCTGTAATATTTCTGATTTCTCTTGCAAAATTATCAATATAAGTAAACGCCTTTTGTGAAGTATTCATAGAAGTATGGTTGTTGTATCTTCGAATTAATTTTGATATTCTTTTCATGTCACATCCTTCATGAATTACAGTCTCTATCTGGTATTCATTAAACTTCTTTTTTAATTCTTCCGGCAAATCATCGTAAGTTTTATTTTTAATACAAAACGCAACATCATTCCAGACGATATTTCCCTTTTTATCTGTTTTTATTTTATTATTTTCATCTTTTACCTTTGCCCGGTATGAGATAATCGGATCTTCGATTGTCGAAGTGATTTTGTGATTTCCATATCTGAAATTCATTAAGGAGGTACTTCTTTGCAAACCATCAATAATCCATAACTGGGAGTTTGCCTCCTCGCCTAATATGATTGGAGGAATATAATCATCCGTAAGAATTGTCACGACCAATTCGTTAATCATCCCTTTATCCCACTGTCCCGATAACCTTTGCACATCCGCATCGGAACGGATATCCCTATCTTTCATCTTTGCTAAATACATGTCCATGGTATACGTTTGTTTTCTCGGTTTTGTCATAAGTCTCTTCCCTCCGTTTCTTCTAAAATAATAGCGATATATTTCTATATGCATAAATGGCAGCTTTGCAGTCTGAATATTTTTCTCTTGAAATATGCAATTCTTTCTGAATCTCCTGTGGACTATATCCCTCCGCATGGAATCTCAATATCTCTCTTTGCATTTGAGACAGTCTGTTTAAATATGAAACCATTTTCGCACTATATTTTTCTTCCTCCTTTGTTCCCCAAATTTCATTATCCATATTGAAATCACCGGCAATGACATCAGCCAATATCGTCTCATCATCCCCAATCGGTGCGTCCAAGGATACGGAAAGTCTGTCCACCATTCTTTTTTCCCGATTTCTTGCCGTAATTTCTGTCTTTATTTTATTTGACAGACACGAATGCAAAAATCCTTCAAAATCTTTTGTTACATCGTATCGGCTTAAAACGTCGACAAACACTTCATTCGCCAATGAATAAAAATCATCATAGTCTTTTTGATAAATCCCACCAAATTTTAATAGAATTCTGTCTACTTCCTTTCGCAATTTTTTTGCATCATTTTCATAATATTCCTTTAATAACGCCTGCTTTTGAATCTTATCCATAAAAACTCTCCCTTCTGTATTTTTAACAATTATTACCATATCACGAACACTTGTTCGTGTCAACATTTTTCAGAACATTTGTTCGTTATTCTTTGATAAATATTCAAAAAAGCAAAAAAGTCTACTCTATATTCATAAAATTTTAATTCTGCTAAATAAAATATTTTTACGATTTTTCAGGCAACGTGAAATTTTCATATTTTTTTCTTTTCAAAAAGAGAAGTAATAAGTATCCCCCAAAAATTTCAGAGAAAGGAGCTTTTCATGAAAAGAAAAACAATACGATTATCCAAAATAAAAATCAAACCGGAAATGGCAATTACATTGCCAAAACCAAACAAATTCAGATGGAAATATGCTTTTTACAGAGACCTGCACAAATTTGAATCAGAAATTATTTTAGACAATCACTACTATTTAACAGACGGTTATACCACCTACTTATTGGCCAAGATGTTTGGTCACAAAAAAATAGAAGTAAAAATACAGAACAAAAAAGGAGAAAAATAAAAATGATACTTTCCAAAAAAACTACATATATACCCGATAATGGTAATTTAAAAATTCCTTCCCGCAAGGATTTTCACCGGCGATTTTCAGGGATTATATATCTTTCTGATTATGATTACCCGACATCATTAACATCTATGGCAGGCAGAATTGCTTCTAATTTGAGATTCGATGAATCCTGCAAACAAAACAGCGAATTTATGCAAAATAATACTCCCAATATTGCAGAATAAAATTTACGGAGGACAGCGTATTTATGAATAAAAAAAGAAACTGTATTTACATACCAAGTATTGATGCCAAAGATTTGTATTTGGCAAATAATGCGCTAAAAGAGACACAAAACATACCCGGCTATAAGCTCTTGACAAGAAATGGTGATATCAATTTCAACCGATTTATTAATTCCTTTGATTTTAGTTTAGACAGTGAAAAACTTCGTGAAATAGCCAAACATATTTATACGCAAAAAGATATTTTTAGTTTTATGGAAAACGACAAAGAATATAGTGACAAAATAATCAATGTCACTTTTAAATACAGTTGTCGACAGTTTAATAAAATTAAAAAAGATACCTATATAATGGAAGGTTATTTATATGATGATCTGTCTTTTGAAGATAATATTGCCATTAAGAATAATATGATTGTGGGAATTATAACTTCCACTCCCACAAAACAGAAAACTTCCTATGAATTGCCCGATGGTTTTGCCTATATTGAAAACAAATATGATGATTGTGTATATCAGGCAAAAAATATAAAAATATCTCTGACAACGAAACAGCTAAGGGACTATTTATATGAAAACGGTTTTTACTGCAACGGATATCATTATGTGCGTTTTAAGAGAACTTCCGGTTCTGCCAGAGTAGGAAAATGTTTATTTATTGAAGAATCTTTGTATTCAGAGATACATCAATGGGAAATGTGCGGATTAAAAGTAAAAGACGGCGACCCTATCGATTTGGCTGCTCTGGAATCCTATATTTCCCTGTCAACAAGCAGCGCAATTGATACATTACAGATTGACCCAAAAAGTATTTTAATTATCCCTGATTACGAAAGTAATTTTCAAGAGGATTCCATAATTGTCACAATGGACGATCATAAAAAAATATCTGTAAAAGAAGGGATTGCTGATATTTCCAATTCCATTTTCGACGGTCAGTCTCTCATTGATAAGAGTATCCTTGGCGATTATGCACAATACGGCATGGTATTATTGCGCAATCGTTTTTTTAAATCATGCTGTTTTAATACCAATATTCAGCAATGGTTTTTGGATAATCATATTACTGATATTTCACAGCTGCATAAAGATTCCGTTACTTTGGCAGAAAAAATCGAAGATATCAAACTTATCACAACGCCAAACAGTATTAAATACGTAAAATTCGCTCCCTTATTACAATGGCTGAATTCTATTGACTCCACTTTCAGTATTGTAAAGCATGAAAAGAAAACAAATTTTTTTAAAGGAAAAATGGTACAGACACATTATCAGTTATTAAATACATTACAGTTATCTGAAGATGACGTCCACAAATTATTAAAACCATCTTTAGCGTATGTCAATTTGCTAAATACAGACACCGATGTTCTGAAATATCATGTGAAATGTTCTTCATTTCATAATAATTCCGAGATAACAAACGTTATGAAAGACAAAAATCGTATGATTTATACAATGATGAAATTGTCCAAGGATTTTTTTAAAACAAAATACTTTTATGACTTCAAAAAAGAAACATGTAAATCCTATTTAAACAATCTCAAAAAGGGACATATATTAATTGACGGAAATTATTCGGTTTTATTTGGAAACCCTTATGAAATGCTATTGCATACCATCGGAAAATTTCACGGTAATTCTTCGCTTCCGCCCGGATATATCCATACGACCAGATATGCATACGGGAAGAAAATTTTAGGATGCCGTAGTCCGCATATTTCGACTTCCAACATCCTCATATCCACAAATATGAGACATGATTTTATTGACAAATACTTTAACATCACAGATGAGATTGTGTGCATTAATGCCATCAACGAAAATATTTTAGAAAGACTTTCGGGAGCTGATTTTGATTCCGATCAGATGATCATAACGGATAACGAACTTTTAATCAACGCCGCATTAAAAAATTATCAAATTTTTAAAGTTCCGGCAAACTGTGTTTCTGCAAGAAAGTCAAAAAGATATTATACCAATGCCCAGAAATCTGATTTGGATTACAAGACAAGTGAAAATAAAATCGGAGAAATTGTAAATTTGTCACAGGAACTAAACACCATGATGTGGGATCACATTAATAAATCCAACATCCCTTTCCGTGAATGCTATGATGAAATTAAAGATATTTATTATGATATCTGTATTCTCAATGTAATTAGCTGTATTGAAATCGATAAGGCAAAAAAAGAATTTGACATATCTTCCACGAAAGAAATCAACAAAATCAAAGAGAAATGGATCAAAAAGACTTTTGACAATAAATCCATTAAGCCCGCATTTTTAGGTTACATCGCACAAACAAAGGGTTACCGCAATCCGGAAAAGAAAAAATATAACTATCACGAAACAACAATGGACTATCTTTTAAAGGAACTTAACCGATACCGTTCTTCCAAAACCAATGCAAGCAACTTTATACCATTGTCCGCGTGTTTTCAATTTGAAACCTTTCATCCGGGTTCTGTCAACTGGAAACAAATAAGCAAAATCACAAAAATGTGCGAATCCGCAGTTACTGCCATCAATGCAATCTGGTCCCAGGAATCCTATACCGGCGAAGAAAAGTATTTGTTATCCGGCAGATATAAAGAGTGTTTAATATCACATATTGATAAAATGAAAATTAATACTCATACAATGTACGTTTTACTGACATATATCGATGATAAGAAGCATTCCCACATTTCAAAATTAATTTTCTATCTTTTATTTCATTATAAAAATAATGTACTGATTGAGATAATGAAAAACTTAAATCCTTCGGATTCTTATATTCAGGAATGCGATGACGGCGAATTAGATTTATATGGAATTAAATTTAAACGATATGGAGGAAATACATATGAATAAGAAAGAATTTATTAATGAAGTTGCTAAGAGAAGTATGGTTACAGATTATATGGTGAACGAAATTTACAATATTTCATCGGAACTAGTTGCAGAAAAACTAATTTCCGACGAAGAAGTTGAAATTCCAAAACTTGGCAGATTTCGTTTATCCACAAGAAAAGCAACCATCTATAAAAATCTATTTGGCAAAAAAGAAAAAACGGTGGCAATGACTACTTATCCTATTTTCAAAATCTGCAATTCCCTGAAAATGCGGGTAAAAAACGGTCATAAATATGACAAAAGCATTTAAAAGTTAGATTTTTTTATTTTTACCTGATATTTTTTTGCGGGATTTTCTTTTCCGGTCTTTGGGAGATTCCCGTTAAAATAAGTCTTTTTGAAATAAGGAAACCTTAGGACAGAACTATAAAAACAGACTGACGAATCGTCGTTGTTGATTTACATCAGCACGATTCTTGTCTGTTCTATTCTCTTCTTTCTTTTCCGGCTGTCATTCGGTCACTGTCCTGTGACCGGGTGGCAGCAATTCTTCTTTAATAATAAAAATAAGGCAGGTAGTATTATGAAATTAGATTATGCAACGCTGATATCGCCATATCCATTTTACCTGAAAAATATTGGCGGTATTAAATCCCCCACTTTGAAAGAAATATGGAATCCTGATATCACATATACGACTTACCAGATGTATCTCATGCTTCTCTTAATGACGCCCCGAAATTATTGCGAGCAGGCAGATATATCAATGCAGAATTGGTATCAGTCACTATCTGATGACGACCGGCAGTCTCTTAATATGATGGATATTATTGCAACGAACAAAAACTTACAAAAATCTTATGCCGGAATGTTTAATTTTTTCTTTGTAGAAAACGTATTCTGGAACGATAAAAATCAAGTCTTCTTTCTGACGCCGGACCATGTCTTTTATGACGAAGATAATGAACTTTTCTATCTTCAAAATAATCAAGGGGAAAGAGTCGTCACAAACAATTATGGACTCATTCATCGAAATATTTTTGTAGATTTATGTGACATTATTTTACAGCGATG
>CALWNA010000166.1 GCA_944382505.1 uncultured Lachnospiraceae bacterium | reverse complement strand
TTTTTAATATATCCCTTTTCGCTCATTTTTTTGATTGCAGTATAGGTTGTAGATTTTTTCCACCCCAATACTTTACTGCATAACTTGACCAATTCTCCTGAGTTAACGGGAGCATGCTCCCACACAATCATCATGAAACGATAATCGCTATCGCATAATTTTAAATATTCCATTCTATTCACTCCATTTCTTTATTTCTCTTTCTCGCGACAAAATAGGTCGGTTATCATAGACCTCTGTGTATTCAAGTCTATAATAACCGACCTTAAATGTCAATACTTTTCTGAGAAATAATAGTCCTTCTCATACTTTTATATTTTTTTGAAAATTAACTGCTTATTTCTTATGATATTTTCTGTTTGCTTCCTGATATTTCGGCTCACATGTCAAATAAATTCCAAGTTTTTTAAATATCTGCTCATCTACAGAGGACAATAAAACAGTGGAATGTGCCTCGCAGCCTTTCAATTCCGGTAATTGCTCCATAGCTGCCCTTGCCTGATTATCTGTTGCCGCGGAAGCGGATAATGCAATTAAAATCTCATCTGTATGAAGCCGTGGATTCCGGCTTCCGAGATAATCTGTTTTTAAACGCTGAATTGGTTCAATCGCCTTTGGTGAAACAAGGTTTACATTCTTTGCTATCCCCGCTAACTGTTTGATAGCATTTAACAATGCGGCAGCCGATGCTCCAAGCAAATCACTTGTCTTTCCGGTAACAATTGTCCCATCGTTCAATTCAATGGCTACTACCGGATTGTTTCCTGTGTCTTCTTCCACGCCTAATGCCACATTTACAACCTTCCGGTCGTTCGCAGTGACACCCGCCTTTTTCATCAGAAGTTCTAATTTATACAGGTCATCCTTTGAATGTCCTTTCTTTTTCTGTTCGCATAGAGCTTTATAGTATCTTCGGATAATTTCCTGCTGCGAAGCCTTACGGCATACCTCATCATCGCTGATACAATTGCCTGCCATATTCACTCCCATATCTGTCGGTGATTTGTATGGATTTTCACCGGAAATCAATTGAAACATGGTATCTACAACAGGGAAAATTTCTATATCTCTATTGTAGTTGACTGTTGTCTCGCCATATGCTTCCAGATGAAACGGATCAATCATATTAACATCATTCAAATCTGCAGTTGCCGCTTCATAAGCAAGATTTACCGGATGGTTCAATGGTATATTCCAAATAGGAAATGTCTCGAATTTTGCATATCCTGCATATATCCCCCGTTTATGCTCATGATATAACTGGGAAAGGCATGTTGCCATCTTGCCGCTTCCGGGACCCGGTGCAGTAATCACCACCAGCGGTTTTTCCGTTTCTATGTATTCATTTTTTCCATATCCCTCGTCACTGACAATCCGCTCCACATCACTTGGATATCCCGGTATTTTGTAATGACGATACGACTGAATCCCCATGGATTTCAGTCTTTGCTGAAACAATTCTGCTGATGTCTGTCCTGCAAATTTAGTAATACATACACTTCCCACATATAATCCAACATTCTGGAACTCATCAATGAGTCTCAGAACATCCTCATCATATGTGATACCATAATCTTCGCGAATCTTATTTTCTTCAATATCTTCTGCGCTAATTACAATAACTATTTCAGCCTGCTCTTTCAACTGCAATAACATTTGAAGCTTAGAGTCCGGTTCAAACCCCGGCAAAACTCTTGAAGCATGATAGTCGTCAAACAGCTTTCCGCCAAACTCCAGATACAATTTGTTGTCAAACTGCGCAATTCTCTCTTTAATGTGCTCAGACTGCATGCGCAAATATTTCTTATTATCAAAGCCTATATTCAATTACTTAATCTCCCATCCGGAATAAAACTTTGTCGTATTATGCTTTATCCCCGGATATTATATCACTTTCTGTCGATTCCCGAAATGTTTTATCTCATTTAATTTTTTTCTTCGCCCATTTTTCCACATTTCTGTAAGATTTATCTGTCAAATCTTTTCCCGCAAGGACATTTGCGTCTTTTGCAGCAGTCTTTACGCCTTTCATACTTCCGGAAATCCCACTTCCACCACTGGTGCAGAACGGCACAATTGTTTTTCCTTTCAGATTATAAGATTCCAGAAATGTTCTAATAATCATCGGCTCCTTTCCCCACCAGATTGGATATCCGATAAAAATAACATCATATTTACGAATTTTCTTAACTTTGCCCTTAATTTCAGGTCTTGTACTTTCGTCCTGTTGTTCTATGTTCGCACGGCAGTCATCATTGCTATAATCTAAATCTGCCGATGTATAGGGAACTGCCGCTTTGATTCTATAAAGTTTCCCGCCTGTCGCTTTCTTAATTTTTTTTGCAGCCTTTTTTGTCGTTCCTGTTCCCGAAAAATAAACAACTAACACTTTGGGGGATTTTCCTTTCGAATGTGTTGCGGCGTCTACATCGGCTGCCGAAAATACCAACCCGACAATCATTACGAAGGCCAACAGAAAACTCATACATACCTTCCTTGTTTTCTTTCTCATTCTTTTTTCTCCTCTCACTTATCATAAATTTCGCTGTCCTTATCTCACACGCTAAATCACTTGTATCGTTCTCCATTTTTCACTTTTATATCGAATACCAAATGCAATACTTCTTGCCAGCCAATCCATGCCCATAGCAATCCACACACCGATAATTCCCATATGAAAAACAATGCCAAAAATCCACGCTGTTCCAAGCCGGAATATGATCATAGAACCTATACCTATATACATAGTAAACTTTACATCCCCTGATGCTCTCAAACTGTTTGCGAGATTAAATGATGTGGGATGCAAAAAAAATGCCAGCGCGTTATGCAAAATCACCAAAATGCAGGTAAGTTTCCACGTTTCATCCGATACGTAATAAAAGTTTCTGATTATCGGCAGGCATATTATTACCAAAATTCCCAGGATTCCCGTTGCAATATAAGATATTTTCATCAGTTTTTTTGTATAATATTGTGCCTGCTCGTCTTGTCCTGCCCCTCTGCACTGCCCAACCACGGTAAGCATCGCCAGATTCATGGCATTTACTATGATGATTGCAATCATATCCACACTGTTTGCAACACCGTTAGCAGCTATTTGGATTGTTCCAAACATAGCTACAATGCTCGTAACCAATACTTTTCCCAATGCAAACAAACTGTTTTCAATTCCATTTGGCACTGCTATTTTCAATATTTTTTTTATGAGATTGATATTCCATACAAACACGTTGCTTATTTTTACATAGACCGGATTTTCGGGCGAAAAAGACATTCCCACCATAATAACCGCTCCCGCGATTCGCGCAATCAGCGTCGGCACTGCTACTCCGGCAACCCCTGCATGAAGTATAAAAATACCAATTGTATTGCCAACCACATTAATAATATTTACCAGAAGTGAGACATACATTGTCACACTGGTTTTCTCCATGGAACGAAAAACAGCCGCTCCCCAATTATACATTCCGAGAAACGGATACGATAATGCTGTAATCCAAAAATAAGTAACTGCCGCCCTTTGTACGTCCTGCGCAATCGCCCCAAAGAGCAGATGGATTAATATCTGATGCGACAAAATACACATAATTGCAATTCCTGTGGATGTAAGTAATGTGATTACGAAAAGCTGACCGGCACTTTTACACGCATTTTCTCTGTCTTTCCTTCCCAAATACTGGGAAATGATGACCGCTCCTCCGGTATCAATAGCTGCCAGCACTACTGTCACCAGATAATTTATCATATCAATCAATGCTACCCCTGAAACTGCCGCTTCTCCGGCAAAAGATACCATGGCCGTGTCGACAATTCCCACAAGCATTACCAAAGTCTGTTCAATCACCAAGGGTATAATTAATTTTCTAAGAGCAGTGTCCGAAAACATTTTGTTTTCACTACTCATTTTCTTTACACCTTCTTCTACTTATTGTCTGCACTGATTCCACATTCCTGCAGCCATTCTTCCACATCGCCATCGGAAGAATCAATTGCGGAATCACTGATAGCCATTCCGTCTAAAACCGTTGCATCTTTTTCTTCCTCTCGAATGTTATCATCTGTTCCTGAAAGCCCACTTCCGCCATGCGTGCAAAATGGCGCAATTGTTTTGCCGGATAAATCATATGTGTCTAAAAAAGTGTACACTGCCATTGGCATATCGCCCCACCATATCGGATATCCAATGATGATGGTTTCATACTGTTCTATATTGTCTAACGTTGTGCTAAGTTCCGGTCTCGCATTATCATTTAATTCTTCCTGTGCCTCATCCACCACTGTATTATAGTCAGAAGAATACTCTTTGACTGTTTTTATTTCAAAAATATCTGCATCAAGTTTTTCTTGTATGTTTTCCGCTATCTGCCTTGTGTTTCCCGAATGAGAAAAATATACAACTAATGTTTTACTATCATTTCCCGATACGCTGTCGTCATCCGTTGTTTGCGTTGTTAGCGTTGTTGTCTCTTCCGCTTCACTGCTCTCTGTATTTGTGCTGTTTTCCGTTGTCTGCGTATTTCCATCATCTGCAATATTGCCATTGTTATTTCCACATCCCACAAAAGCAAATAACATTGTAACTATAAGTAACGTCGCCAATAAATTTCTTTTCTTCACTATTTTACTTCCTTTCTCTGTCTTTTTTATTTTTTCTTCAGCAAGCTCCTCTGAATTTATAGCTTTATTGTATTTTCTTTCTTAAACAATGTCTAATACCTGTTTCAAATACTGTATCATGCATTTTTTTTTTTTTTTTTTCCAGACCATTCACTTTATAAATACAGAAATAAAAAAACACAGGGAACCGTTTTTTTCAACTTTTCTGTTCCATGTGTTCTTTTCTCGTTATATATGGTTGTTAATATTTTTCTTTTATATATTGCAAAAACTTTGCCGTGGCGTTTGAAAAAACTTGGTTCTTTTTCCATGCCAGGACATGTCCTGTAATACGCTCCGGAAAAAACGGCAAAAAGCATATATTATCTTTTTTCCTGATATCAAATGCACCTTTTACACAAATAGTATATCCAAAACCTCTCTCCACAAGCAAAAGAGAATTTGTAAGAAGATTGTGAGAAGCAACAATATTTAATCTTTCACGTTCCATTCCGAGCCATTTGGCAATCTCTTCGATTACGATTGTTCGTCTTGGGACAATCAATGGCTTATCCTGAATATCCGCTGTCAATATTGCTTCTTTCTGCGCCAAAGGATCATCTGTTTTCATTACAATTCCCCACTGCTCATGAAATGGAAGACAGATATAATCATATTTTGCCGCCTCGACAGGCTCTACCAAAATTCCCATATCAATATCTCCGCGATCAATTTTTTCGCGAATATCATTCCCGTCGGCGCTATATAATTCATACTTTACCATCGGATGCTGTTTTGAAAACTCCGTCAATACTTCCGGCAAAAGATTTGATGCAATTGTCTCCACGCAACCGATAGAAATGGTTCCTCCCAGTAAATCATTCTGCTCTGCCATTTCCCGCCTTACCTTTTCATAAAGCTGCACAATTTCTTTTGCACGCTGCTGAAACAGGATTCCGCTATCTGTAAGCAAAATCTGTCTCCTTCCCCTTATAAACAGTTCTGTTCCCATATCTTCCTCCAGCTCCATCATCTGTCTGCTGAGTGTAGGCTGTGTAATATGCAAACTTTCTGCTGCTTTTGTAATATTTCCTTCTCTTGCCACCGCCAAAAAATATTTTAATACACGAATATCCATGAAATCTCCTTTTGGGTAATATGAACTTGCTATCCATAAATTGCAACCGGCGAAACAAATACTGTTGGCGAAATTCATTTGGCTTTCATTCTGCCTCGCCTTTTTAT
>CALWNA010000165.1 GCA_944382505.1 uncultured Lachnospiraceae bacterium | reverse complement strand
GATGATATAATCCATCTATTACCAGTTTTGCTATCTGCTCTATAATCAATGCTTTGTTATCCTGCTCATTTATCCGGGTATTATCGTAGCAGTAATCATCCCATGCCTTTCTCTGATCAGGCATGTCTGCCAATTTCTCCAAAAGTTCTCCAACTTCCGAAAAATTTTCTAACTGCCGGATTCCCCGGAACAACCATTTATAATATGGAGCATATTTATGATTTAACATGAAAAGACATTTCATGGTGTGCTGCATAAACTCAGCAATGCAAATCTGTGCCGTAACATAATCTTTCCTTGCCATGGCTCTGCCATAATTACACTGCCCGGTCTGCGCCATGGCGGAAATCTCTCTTGCTATTTTTACAAGTCTGGCTTTTTCAGGTTGATTCAAAAACTCTTTTCTTATCTCTGTAAAAATTCCCAAATCATCCCGGAATATGACTCCGTTTGTCACTGTGGCAAGCCTGTAATCTTCAATTTCAATCCACTGTGCTGCTGTTTTGGGCGGCTGCCTGTATCCGGTATATTTTTCATAAAAATCTCCAATTAACTGTACCCCGACCCTGCCTTGTGCCATCTTTGTGCTATGCCTTGTAATTCCCATATATGTTAACGGAAGTTTGTCATATTCCTGCTGTAACTGCTCCCCGATTTTTGCATAAACTTCCTTTGTTATCCACATACAAAATCCCGGTCCGAAATCATGATCCATAGAATATTCATCATCAAACCCAAATCGTTCGGAACCTTCTCCCACAAATCCTACCGCGATTCTGTCTTCGTATTCAGGAAATTTTTCGTGAATCATTGGCGCACCATATTCCTCATAAAATTTTGCAGCGAGTTCGATTCCGGACATATCCGTTTTTTTGTCATGTGTCTGTGCATTACAATGATTATTTTTTTGTAAATTCTTCTCGGATTCCTTTGAATTTCCTTTCATTTTTTCATATACTTTATTTAAATTTTCTTCTGTAATCTGATATGCCGTTCCCTTTCCCATGTTTACTTCAATTTCTTTTAGCGCTTCTCTGTACAAAGAAACAGCCTTCTCATAATTTCCCGATTTACACTGCGCCGCAGCCATTGCAGAAAGCGCCGCACTATAATGAAAGTTTTTCACCTTATCTTTTCTGTATATGGCAAGAGCCTTTTCAAGATATTCCATTGCCTCATCCGTTCTGTTCAGTTCCAAAAGCGAAGCTCCCAGATTTGAATAGGTTGTTGCAACTTCAATTTCTGAACCTTCTATTTTTTCAATAATAGATAAAGCTTTTTTCAGATAATCTACTGCCATTTGAAAATCTCCCATCTCCTGATACAGAAGGGCGATATTATTATTCAGACTGGCAAACCGATAATCTCCCGGTTCAATATTGTTCTCATAAATTTTGAATGCCTGATTGTAAAAATCTAAAGACTCTTTTAAAAGTCCCGCCGCTCTATGAGCATTGGCGATATTCTGCAGAGACGTTGCGTAATCAACCGTTCCCTCAATTCCCATACGCTTCATTAAGTCAATGCATTGATGACAGGCTTTGATGGATTTATCATATTGACTTGTATCCCTGAAAAACCCCATCATCTCATTCAGTATGGTAAACTGTGCGGAATCGTCCTTCTCTGTCACTGCCTGCTCCAGGTTTTTGATAAAGAAGGGTTCCACATCTCCGAGTCTCTTTTCTTCGTATAATTTATCCAACCGATTTAAAAACATATTTATATCCACGATTACATCTCCTGCTTATTTATTTTTGTATTTTTCCGGCAAAAGTTATAATTCCTATATTTATCTTTTCTTCGAAAATAAATAGAAAATGATCTAAAATAAGAATTAATCCTATTTTAGACCATAATATACCTGATAGTCAAACAATTATCCTAATTGTTGTACAATAAATTCTACATCTTCTATTGATGCATTTAATTCTTTCGATATTTCTTCGACAGACATTCCTGACTTGTATGCTTTGATGATTTCCACGCTCAAATGAAATCCCTCTTTTCTGCCTTCTCTCATACCTTCTCTCATACCTTCTTTCCGTCCTTCTTTGCGGCCTTCTTCTATACCTTTTCGCATTCCTTCCTTTTTAGCCTCTCTCTCTAGTTCCTGTTCATGTAAATATTGAATCATATATTCCGTCCTCCATTTTTCACTACGTTTAACCTTATATACTTCTTCTTTTATTTTACCAGAAAACTCGCTGGAATTGTACTCTCCATTAATGCATTGTAAAAAAATTTTTAAATCCTCACTTACTACTCCCTTCGTTCCTTTGGAGTTTAAAAATATTTTTGTAGTTTCATCTCCCAATTCTAAGCCTTCTATTTCTTCGCACTTGTTTGAAAAAGTATACTTATACTGTCCTAAACCATAATAATCGAAATCGCATATAAAAATCACGAAACTTCTATTCAATTCGTCATAGAAAGCGCCTTTTTCCAGCAAGTCCATATCTATCATTCCCTGATAATATCTTGTCCGCTTTGGCAAATCTTTTTCTGATGACTGTTGCATTTCTATATTATAAACAGTATTTTCCATATCCCGCACATAAACATCTAACCGAATCCCTTTTGAATCTCTCCTTATAGATATATTTTTTTCATTTTCCGGATATTTGATTTCAACAACTTCCACTCCTAATATCTCCGACAATACTTTTTTACACAGCTCTTTATTTAACATAACCTTTTGAAATATAAAATTGTCGGATAATGTTAATTCTTCCCACGGTTTAATTTTTGACATACTGCTCCTCCTGTAAATTTTTTATTATCATTTTACTTTATTTTACAGTATGTATATATTCAATTTGTTAATATGTATTAAACAATATATTAATGTTTAAATATTATATGTGATATTTCATTTTTTATTTGTCATTCGTATATAACTCACTATTTGTAACATCTATGTTCTCACACTCTTCCATTCTGACTGATAAAGAAAAATTGTTACACTTGGGATGAAAACCTTCAAGTGTAACAACCTTTATATAAGAATCTTTTATAAAATTGTAATTATTTCTTTTTCAATGACCGTTTCGAATGATATCCCTGAAAAAATTTTATTGATTCATCTATCTTTTTATAATTGCAGCTACCAGACAAAAGACAATAAACATTCCCAGATTTGCCACCACAACACTGGCGCCCGCCGGAACGGAAAAGGCATAAGATGCCACAAGACCGATTGAAAAATTAATTACCGCCAATGTCGCCGAGCAGATTGTGACACTAATAAAACTTTTGAAAATACGCATGGATGTCAATGCCGGGAAAATGATAAGACTGGATATCAGCATTGCTCCCATCATCTTGATTCCAAGCACCACTGTTACCGCTGTAAAAATAGAAATCAATGTATTATACAATCCCACCTTTACCCCGGTTGCTTTTGAAAAACTTTCATCAAAAGTCACTGCAAATATTCTGTGATAACACAATCCGAACATGATAAGTACAATAATGGAAAGAATTACGCTCATTATCACATCATCCTTTGACATGGCAAGTATACTTCCAAACATATAACTGCAGACATCCGTGCTAAGCCCCGTGGTGAGAGATGTCACAATAACACCAATTGCCAAAGCCGAAGCGGATACCATTGCAATCGCAGCGTCGCTTTTCATTTTTCCGTTTTCCGCCATGCGAAGCAGAAGGAATGCTGCCACAATCACTATCGGTATTGAAAACTGTATTGGTGCGAACCCGAAAGCGATCGCAATGGACAATGCGCCGAAAGACACATGAGACAAACCATCTCCAATCATGGAATATCGTTTCAGCACAAGACTCACTCCCAAAAGTGCGGCACATAACGATACCAGCAGTCCACCAATGAAAGCCCTCTGAATAAACTCATAGGAAAGCATTTCACGAATCACTCTTTACACCTCCTTCATCCTTTTTTCTCAATTGATTTTCACAAAAACGGTCTATGGCCTGCGCTGTTGTTTTTTCAAACACTTCGTCGGCTTTATAAATCCTGTCCAAAACCGCTTTGTCCAAAAACATATTGGAAACATTGGATTTTTTGTATTCCTCCACGGTTCCATAAAAGTTAGAATCCTGCTTCAGGTGTAAAATGTGGGTAGCATAGTCCAAAGCATTCTCGATATCATGGGTAACCATCACTATCGTTACGCTCTCTTTTTCATTCAACTGTTTTACCGTCTCATAAAAATCCATAGAAGCAGCAGGATCAAGCCCTGTCACCGGCTCATCCAAAATCAAAACGCTGTCTGTTGCACACAATGCCCTTGCAAGCAGTACTCTCTGTTGTTGTCCCCCGGATAATTCTCTGTAACATTTTTTCTTCAAGTCGGAAACTCCAAGTTTTTCCATATTTTTCATTGCTTCTGCCTTGTCCTCCTTTGTATAAAAAGGACTTTTATGACCACTATTTAACACACCGGACAAAACAACTTCCCAGACGCTTGCCGGAAAATCTTTTTGTGCCTGCGTCTGCTGTGGGAGATAACCGATTCCTTTATGATTTTTGCCGTCTATATTTACAACAATTTGTCCTTTTAACGGTTTGATTAATCCTAACAAGGTTTTCACTAAGGTACTCTTTCCCGTACCATTTTCCCCTACAATACACAGATATTCACCTTGTTCCAGGCAAAAATTAAGGTTTTCTGCCACAATGGTGTTTTCATAGCCCAGCGTTACATTTTTTAATTCAAATATCATAATAATTTACCTTTCGCTGTGTCACAAGACACACTTTTACTTAAAGCATCATCACATTTTTTCACACTCTATAACCTTCGTTTAATTGAGTGCCTTCTCTAAGTTCACAACATTTTCTTTCATTAAATCAATATAGGTTACACCATCCTCAAATTGCTGCTGTGTTATGTTGTGACAGGAGTTAAACTGCAAAGTGACCGCTCCTGTGTCCTCACTTATGACATCTGCCACTGTATGACTGCTAAGTTCTAAATAAAATACTGCTTTTATATTATCTTCTTTAACCTTGTCAATTAGAAATGCAATTGTTTTGGCACTGGGTTCCATATCACTCCCACACCCCGGAAATGCAGCATAATACTTTAGACCGTACTCCTTAGCAAAATATAAAATCGGAAACTTATCCGCAAAGATAATTTCCTTATTATTCGCATTATCCGTAATCTGATGGAAATCATTGTCTAACTGTATCAACTGTTCAATATAAATTTCGGTATTTTTCTGAAATATTTCTGCATCCTCCGGTAAAACCCTGCATAATTCATCACAAATTTCCTGCGCTAAAATTTGAACATTTACAGGGGATGTCCATATATGTTCATCTGCTTCATGCTCCTCTTCCTCTTCGTTATCTGTATACGCATCTTCATCCATCACTTCATCATCGGAAGGACTGTCCACACTATCTTCCTCATGTTCATGGTCATGACTGTCAAATCTTGTATCCATTCCCTCTACCCGTTCTTCCTCAAGCACATCTACATAATCCATCATTCTCATCCGCACCTGTTTCTGATTATTTAGTGAATTCAAAAGTGTATCAACCCATGTCTCAAGAGAACCTCCGTTATAAATAAATACGTCTGCCTCATCTATTTCTATGACATCTGATGGTGCCGGTTCAAACGAATGACTGTCCTGCCCTGGAGCAACAGTCATGGAAATATGAATGTCTTCTATATCTCCGACAATTGCTCTTGCCATATCATAATAGGGAAATAATGTTGTGACAATATTTAGTTTATAAGCTCTGTTGTCCGTTTCTTTGGTGTTTTCGCATCCCGCCTGTCCAATACACATGGAAAAAATCAGCAAAAAAGCCACCATTTTTTTTAATACTTTCATTGATACTCCTACATCTGCCGCAATCTATTTTTCACACTTCTCGCATTTTCCAAAAAACACTGTCTTTTGCGGATTCACCGTAAAATGATGTTCACTGTTTACATGTCTGTAAAGTCCGGCAAGGTGATGACATTGCATCTTTGTAACCTGCCCGCAGCTTTCACACTGAATATAAAAACAGTCCTCTTGACCGCTGTTTCCAACATACTGAAAGCAGGCTCCCGGATATCGCTCCACATGAATTTTTGCAACAATGCCGTCTTTTTCCATTTTTTCCAAATGTCTGTATATCGTTGTAAGGCCTACGGCACAATTATTTTCTTTTAAATATTTTTCAATCTGATTGACAGTCACATAATCATCTTTCTTTGACTCAAGATACTGTCTGATATATGTCTGCTGCTTTGTTTTATATTTTCCTGTCAAAATTCTTCCTCCTGTATGGCACTATCCCCAACAAAAGATACCTTGTTATATTTCTTATCCAATTTGAAAAGCTTTTTCATTTTACTCCTGCGCGGCATAATTGTCAATTAATTTGAAAATGTTTTTCATTTTTATTGCAAATAATTTTATGTTTTATCTCTGATTTTTATTTTATATGTTATAATTTCATTGATAATATTTTTAAGAAAGGACAACCAAACATGAAGTTTATAAATCTCAGTACGACACTTCCATCAAACAAATTAGAACAAAATCTAAAAAAAGAAGCGGACTATTACGCTGGCGACAATGATAGATTCAATGAATGGTCATTTACAAAATATAATAAAATGCAAAAAGGAATTCATACCTCATATAATAACGAAACAAAAAAATTATGCGTTTACTATGAAGATGGTGTTCGGCGCAGAAATTTTCCGGTTCCCATTACACAGATTTTTACCGGAAAAATAAAGGAAAACAATGGTATGACATATATAAAGGGAAGAATAAACTTATCTGCTCTGTTTAATGTGCTTCTGATATTTCTTTTTGTCGTGCTGACTGTAATGTATGAACTTTGGAAACCGCAAAGAAGTATTATTGCCATCGTATATATTATTTTTATTGTATATTACCTTTATATGAAAAAAACTTATCGGGATCTGATAAAAAGAATAGAGATTTACTTAGATGCCTGCACGCAGTCAAAAAAGAAAGGAAAGAAAAACAATCCGAATAAAAAGAAAGGAAAATGGGCAGGCAGGCACTATTAATCTGCACTATCATTACGCCGGCGTTTACAAAATGCATATGTAAACACCGGCATATAACGAATTAGCTGCTTCAAAAAATGCCAGACAAAAATGTCTATTCTGATTAGCCTAACAAATACTTTTCCACTGCCTCAGCACAGCCATCATGATCGCAGTCTGCAACTGTCACATCACAGAGTTCTTTCACAGTTTCATTTGCATTCTCCATTGCCACAGAAAGTCCTGCTGTCTTAAGTATCTCGATATCGTTATCCGAATCTCCCACAGCAATTGTATCTTCCGGGGAAATTCCGAGATGTTCACATAACTTTAAAAGTCCTACGCCTTTCGTGACCCCTTTTGCTGATATCTCCAGAGATGTATTTTCCACATAAATCAATTCCACATCTAACCCTCGCAGTCTTTCTTTCATATGTGCTCTCTCCTCAGGTGTAGGATAATAAATATTAAACTTTTCTACCGGAAAATTGTGTTCTTCGTAAAACTTCCGGATATCATCAACTTTCATGGCAACTTTTTCAAACAATGGAATATAATTTTCCATCTGAAAATGTTCCATATTTTCATAATCGCATTTCTGTATAATGGAATCGTCAGTCATAATATGTGGCATACAATCTTCAAATCGAGAAATTTCCAGTATTTTTTTTACTGTTTCTGCCGACATGGCATTGGAATAAATCTTTTTATCTTCTTTTAAATCATATACCAGAGCACCACTGACACAGTTAATATAACGCAGCCCCGGTATCTGCTCTATATAACCGGAAAGTTCCGCCACGCTTCTTCCCGTGGAAAGAATAACCTCTTTCCCACTGTCAACAGCTTTCTTTATCCATTCCAAACTTTTTCGGGAAATTTCCTTTTTTGAATTTAAGAGTGTTCCATCCATGTCAAAAGAAATTAATTTGTATTTACTCATTACATACCTCTCGTCTGCTTTTTCATACGCATGTCCGGTTTTCTGGTGCAACAGAAATCTCCTAACATCGTAATTTTTATCAAATGATCAATATATAAAGGAACCACCTGCAATAACAAAATCGCAAGTGGTATCATTCATTTTTTCTTACTTAACATTCTTATAAATATCATCGGTCAGCTTCTTTATGATTTTTTCAATTTCTGTTATCGTATCATTTACAGGTATCTTCTGCTTATCAATTGCTTTATCACGGGTAGAAATTTCAACTACATTTTCTGTCAGATTTCTCGGGCTCACTACAACTCTGACAGGAACTCCCAACAAATCTGCATCTGCAAACATAGCGCCCGGTCTTACCTTTCTGTCGTCATAGATCACTTCTATGCCTTTATTCTGAAGCGTCTCATAAAGCGCATCTGCCTTCGCTTTACATTCCACATCATCAGAACGTAAACAACAGAGATGTACCTGCCAAGGTGCAATTGTAATCGGCCAAATCGGACCATAATCATCATGTCTCACTTCACAGATAGAAGCAGCCATACGACCGACGCCGATGCCATAACATCCCATAATCGGATACTGACTCTCCCCGTTTTCATCTGTATATGTGAAATTCATTGCTTTTGAATATTTCGTTCCAAGCTGGAATATATTGCCCACCTCTATGCCTCTTGAAATTTGAATTACAGGCTTTCCGCAGTTCGGGCAGATTCCGCCCTCGATAATCTTTGCAAGATCAAAATATTCTACCTTACCGTAATCTCTCTCCACATTAAATCCCTGGTAATGTGCATCCGGCTTATTTGCTCCTGTTACAAGATAATCAATCCCCTTGACCGAATGATCAAACAGCACCGTAATCTTATCTGAAAGGCCCACCGGTCCGATAAAGCCGGCGGTCAGTTCACAGTCGTCTGTAATAACTGCCGGGTGAATAGCCTCACCTACTGCCTTCGTAAGTTTTGTCTCATTAATATCCAAATCTCCGCGAATAAACGCAACTATATAACTGTCATCTGCATTTCTTTGGTAAACCACTGCCTTACATGTATTTTCCGCAGGAATATTTAAGAAATCACACAATTCCTCGATTGTTCCCGTACCCGGTGTCGCAACCTCTTCCATATCAGCCAATGGAATCTTATTTTCATTCTGAATAATGCTTGCCGCCGCCTCAACGTTTGCACTGTATCCACATTCAGGACAAGTTGCAATGGAATCCTCGCCTGCAGGAGTCAAAAGCATATATTCATGAGAAATACTTCCCCCCATCATACCGGAATCAGAAGCTACAATCGCCACCTCCGGAATACCACACCTTGCAAAAATTCTTGCGTATGCATCATAAACCTTTGCGTAATACTGCTCTAAATCTTCCTGGGAAGTATGGAAGGAGTAGGCATCCTTCATTGTAAATTCCCTGACGCGGATCAGTCCTGCTCTTGGTCTCGCCTCGTCACGAAACTTCGTCTGAATCTGGTAGATCATAAACGGATATTTTGCATAACTGTTGGCATATTCCCTGACAAGCTGAACAGCCGCCTCTTCATGTGTCATCCCAAGAACCATCTTACTTCCTGTTCTATCAGTAAATCTTAAAAGCTCGGAACCTACACTTTCATATCTTCCCGACTCTTCCCAAAGACTTCCCGGCAGGACAACCGGAAATAATACTTCCTGCCCCTCTAATTTATCCATTTCATCACGAATAATATTTTCTATTTTTTGAGAAATACGTTTCATTGGCGGAAACTGAGAGTAAATACCATTTGCCACATTTTTGATATATCCTCCCCTTACCATGAATGCGTGACTGTCAATGAGACAGTTCGCCGGTCTTTCCTTAAACCTGTCGCCAATCATTTTTGATAATTTCATTTCTCTTCTCCTTGTAATTCGTATCTTTTTGTCAGCTTTTCACCAAAATGATTTCATACCATCCGGCAAACAAAAATCTTCTAACCGCTTTAGTTTAATACACTTTATGTCAAAAATCAACTACGTGGTCGTAAGAATCAGAAAACTATTGAACACATTGATTTCTCCATATCCCCACTGGGTGCTTGGATAGACAATATCCCTGTCTCTTCCCGCACCTCTTATGAGATAATTCTTAATATAGTTGGTTTTCATGTAAATTTCATTCTGCCGGACAATTCCCCATTGGAGCATTTGCGCACAACAGCCCGCTGTGATTGCTGCCCCCACAGAAGTCCCTGATTTTCTGACAAAATTCTGAGCAATCCCCGGTCCATAAACATTTACAGAGGGTGCCACCACATCCGGCTTTACTCGGTTATCCGTGGTAAACCCTCTGCCTGACTGAGGATAAATGCTGTTCGTAACATGATTATATCCGCCAACTGTTATAATATTGGCAGCAGCTGACGGTACGGTCAATGTGGTCTCCGGATCCGGTTTTAAAAAATATGTATCTCTATCTGTAAACTGTCTAAGACCTGCCCAGATATTGTATCTTCCCGACAAAATGTTATTTCCATAAACCCGTATTGTCCATATCCCCGGGGATGGTTTCATAAATCTCATAAAAATAAGTTCTCCCCCCACTCCTGATTCCACCAAACTGTAATCTACATCTATTGTGGTACCTTCGAGAAGAAAATTCAACCTGTTGCTTGTATCTTTTCTGGCCGGTATTCTGGGAACACTTTCTCCCAAAGGAGACACAAAAGAAACTGAAAAAACATCCGGAGAATTTCCCCACAATTCCAGTACAAATCCTTTGTTATTCTCACCCACTCTTATTTCCACTTCATCGACCTGATTATCTTCTACAATACCTCCATAATGCAGTCTTTCATTTCCCTCATTGCCACTGCACACTACCACACAGTTTCCTATAATCTGTCCTGCGTCATTTAACATCTGGGACAGTGGTGAGCCTCCTGCTCTGGAACCGTTGGCAGTACCCACTCCCAGAATAATCACAAGGGGTTTATTATATTTTACTTTTAAACGCATTAAATAAGAGACCCCCAGCATAATATCATTTTCCTGATATGCAGGTTCATCCGTGTCTATAAGAAAAAAATCCTTTAGGTACTGTTTTGCCGGTTTTAATTTTACCATTGCAATCAAACTGCCGGGAGCCGTTCCGATAAAATCATTCTGTTCGTCATATCTGCCACAAGCCACTCCTGCCAGAAACGTACCGTGCCCGATTGTATCCTTCTGTGGAACGACATCTTCCGGATTCTCACTGTTTAATGCCCGGTTAATATCCTCCATTGTATATTCACTTCCATAATCGAAATCTTCCGGATGATTTCCCGTATTATCCGCCTGATCCCATATTCCCACAATCCGGGTCTGCCCTGTGGCATTTTTGAACATATTATTTGTATAATCAATTCCGGTATCAACAAATCCTACAATGACATCCAGTCCTGTAAGTTCAAATCCCGTCTGATTCTGAAGCCTTATGGCTCCTGTGGCAGCCGTGGCGGTAGTGTCCATCAGCCCATATATTTTCGGTATGGCGCTATAAGGATAATTTTCAACATTTAAAGCATCTATATTGTCCAATTTTTCATAGAGAGAAACATATCTGTTGTTTATAAACTGCGGACAGCTTTCTCTGTACTGTTCCAGCACATGTTCCCTGTTGACGGCAAATTCTCCAATAAAATCAGCGTATTCTTCTGAAGTAATAATCTCTGCACATTCTGCCATAAACTTTTCCTGATTATTGTTCTATTTTTATAATATGTCTCATCAATGAATTTTAACATACATAAATTTTATAATAATCCGTAGCAGAACAAGACAGAACTCCTGCCCTTTAACCTTCCAACAGTTCCTGACCTCTCATTCCGATAATCGGTACGCCTGTCCCCTTTATATATGCCTCTGTAATCTTGACAGTTCCGATATTGTCATCCTTTGGAATTTCATACATAATGTCCAGCATAAATTCCTCAATAATTGCACGCAATGCTCTTGCTCCGGTCTTTTTCTCAATTGCTTTTTGGGCAATGGTCCTCAATGCCCCCTCTGTAAATTCCAGTTTGACCTCATCCAGTTCCAACAGTTTCTGATACTGCTTGATAATGGCATTTTTCGGATCTGTAAGAATTTTAACCAGCATATCTTCCGTAAGATTCTGCAAGGTAAATACAATTGGCAATCTTCCGAGAAATTCCGGAATCATTCCGAATTTTCTAAGGTCCTCCGCAGTCACCTTTTTCATTATATCCGGATCATTATCATACTTATCAATTAAATCACTTTTAAAACCAATCGCAGCCTGCTTATTCAGTCTTTCCTTAATGATATTTTCCAGATCAGGAAAGGCGCCGCCACAAATAAATAAAATATTCTTTGTATTAACAGTCGCAAGGGGTACCATTGCATTTTTGCTTGTTGCTCCAACAGGAACTTCTATCTCGCTTCCTTCCAAAAGTTTTAACATTCCCTGCTGAACAGACTCACCGCTGACATCTCTGCTGCTTGTGGTCTGCTTTTTGGCAATCTTATCTATTTCATCAATGAAGATAATGCCTGTTTCTGCCCTTTCCACATCATTGTCTGCTGCCGCAAGAAGCTTTGATACAACACTTTCAATATCATCACCTATGTAACCTGCTTCTGTCAGTGATGTTGCATCCGTAATCGCAAGAGGCACATCCAAAAGCTTTGCCAGTGTTTTTACAAGATATGTCTTTCCGCAACCTGTGGGACCTATCATAAGCATATTGGACTTTTCGATTTCGATTTCATCCATTGTGTTGGTTGCCACTCTTTTATAATGATTATAAACCGCCACAGACATTACCTTTTTGGCATAGTCCTGACCAATTACATAATCATCCAGCTTTCCTTTTATGATGTGCGGCGCCGGTATCTTGTTGATATCAATGACCGGTTCTGTTTTATTTTCTCCTGTTTTTCTCTTTTTTATTTTTTGCTTTTTCGGAACTTCACGTCTGAAATCCTCACTGGTCATCATATGAACTCCCGGCATATTCAACAGCTCTTCCAGCTCTTCCTTGCTAATATTCATATTCATACCCATATTCTGAAAGCTGTTAAAACTTTTCTGAAGACAATCGGTACATACACTGATTCCTCCCGGCATATCAATCATTTTTCCCGACTTACTTTCCGGTCTTCTGCATACATAGCATACTTTTTCATATTCATCTTCCTTGGTTTCATCATTGACAGTATTATCCTGCTTTTCAATTTCTGTACCTTTTTTCTCTAATTCATCTTTATCTTTATTCATTGTATCTCTCCATACATTTTTTCTGTTAAATTGTTTCCTGATAAGTTTATCATACATTACGACAAAATAAAACACGCAAAAAATGTAAACTATGTTTTGCAAATTTATAAAATAATAGGCAAAAACCTTACACTCAATATTTAAAATATTGAATGTAAGGCTCATATCATATATTCATTAGAAATTATTATTCATCCATATTTTCTATTACACTGCTGTCGCCAAGCGTAACCGTTACTTCCTTCTCCACATATTCTCTTCCATCTCTATATGCAATCGTCAGAGTAACCTCTTCTCCGGATTTATAGTAATCCAACATACTCTGCAGAGAACTCATGGAAGAAACCGTCTGTCCGTCAAATTTTGTGATAACATCTGAATTTTCAATTCCTGCTTTATCTGCCGGTCCGTTTTCTGTTACACTATATACATAGACGCCTTCCGGCATTGAATACTGTTCTGATACCGATTCTGTTACATCATATCCGCTGATTCCCAGATAGCCCTTTTCCTCATCACTAACCTTTGTTCTAGTCTCTTTAGTTTCAAGATTACTGATTATGCTCTTTACGGAAGAAATAGGAATTGCAAATCCCATACCTTCGATAGATGCACTGTTGTCATAGCCGCTTGACGAATATTTTGCAACATTAATTCCAATGACTTCGCCCTTTGAATTAATCAGTGCTCCACCGCTGTTACCACCATTGATGGCTGCATCTGTCTGAAGAAGTTTCATTGTCTTATCTTCTATCGTCGCTTCTCTATCCTTTGCGCTGATAATACCTGTTGTAACGGACTGTCCATAGCCAAGAGCATTTCCGATGGCAATGACTCCTTCCCCTACTTTTACCGTATCAGAATCACCTAAAGTCGCCTTCTTAATGTTATTCAACACATCACTTGGAATATCCTCTAACTCCACTGCCACTACCGCAACATCGGCATCCGCATCAGTTCCTTTAATATATCCCTGAATTGTTTCATTTTCATCCTGTCCGTTAAACTGAATTTCCAGGCTGTCAGCACCTTCAACTACATGATTATTTGTTACAATCAGCAACTCTGTATCTGTCTGATCCACAATAATGCCTGAACCGGCAGCTTGCTCTTCATATGTCTGATCTTCATTTCCACGACTGCCGCCGCCAAAATAATAATTAAATACGTCATCATAATAATCATATGCATTTTCTACCAACGTTGTGCTTGTAATCGCAACGATGGAAGGCATTGTGGCATCAACAACATTTGATACATCCGTTACCATAACTCCGCTTGAAGAAAGTGTTGTTGCATCTGATGAAGAATCATCTGTGCCTTCTTCCAGACTTGTTGAGCCAATGTCTTCGTATTGTGTCCCATTACTCTCACTGTTTTGTGATATCATATTGTTTAAATCTGAACTGTCGAGATTACTTGAAACAATGCCGATTGTCACTGCCAATGAAGCTGCCAGAAAAACAACTGCTGCAATAATTACCGCCACAATAATTGTTTTCTTATTTTTCTTAGATGGCTTTTGCTGATTATTCCCATAACCGCCACCTTCATAGTTCTGGTTGTTGTTATAGTAGCTGTTCTGATAATGATTGAATTCATCATTCTGATAACCGTTTGATTCTGTGCTCTGATAGCTATTTGACCCGCCACTTCCATAACCATTTGTGCCATCAGACTGATTTTCCGTCTGATTGTCGGATGAATTACTGTTCATATTCTCATCCTGATATTCGTTTAAATTTTCGTTTTGATTATCGCCCTGATAACCATTTGGATTTTCCTTTTGTTCATTATTGTAAAACATTTATTTTCCTCTCCTTCCCAGATAATATTTGTTTTTTGTTTTAATTTTTATACTAAGAGTTTAAAATTCATGTGTGATGATTCTGTGTTCTGTTTGTTAAAATAATAAGTTCTTTTTCTATGAATCGGGTAGGAGGTAGATAATTACTTTATCTACCGACCTCCCACACCACCGTACGTACCGTTCGGTATACGGCGGTTCTTTAGTTTTCACATACTTTCAAA
>CALWNA010000164.1 GCA_944382505.1 uncultured Lachnospiraceae bacterium | reverse complement strand
GATATCCTACATTCACAGAGTTCTATTTGAAAGTATGTGAAAACTAAAGAACCGCCGTATACCGAACGGTACGTACGGTGGTGTGGGAGGTCGGTAGATAAAGTAATTATCTACCTCCTACCCGATTGATATTTTACCGGATAAAAATAACACTCACACCGCACACGATTATTTTAAATATTTTTCGTTTTCACTTTTTGTTTTTTCTTAAGTTTGTTATTCTGTTCTCTTTTCGACACATCTTCCCGAATAATCTGATATAGTGCCGCTGCAATCGGAACACCGATAAGCATTCCAAAAATACCTGAGATGCTCCCGCCCACAGTAATTGCCGCAAGAACCCATACTCCCGGAAGTCCGACAGAGGAACTCATGACTTTCGGATATATCAGATTGCCTTCAATCTGCTGCAAAACGATAATAAATATGATAAATAACAGTGCTTTCATCGGAGATACTGTCAACATCATAATAGCTCCCACAATAGCTCCAATATACGCACCAACTACAGGTATCAATGCCGTAAATCCTACAAGGACAGATACCATGACAACATATGGAAATCTGCATATTAGCATTCCCACTGCACACATTGCGCCGAGAATCACTGCATCAATAAGTTTCCCTACAATATACTGCCGGAAACAATTATTAAAAATATATAGATAATGCATTATTTTCTGATACCAGTTTTCTTTTAAATAACTTCTCATCAGACGTTTTACCTGTGCCTGCAATTTCTCTTTTCCTGCGAGAAAATACACAGCAAAAATAAATCCAAGAGCAGTCGTAACAACAACAGAAAATACTGACGAAGCAACGGATGCCACTGTATTCATCGCCCCGCTGATACCCGATGATAAGAAACCTGCCGCCTTCTCCACATAACTCTGCCAGTCAAATCCGTTAAGCCGGGCAAAGATATCTTGAGGAACAATTTTGCTTATGTATTCATTTTGGGATAAACTACGCATTGCTGTAGGAATCTGACTGGCAAATAATTCCATGCAGGATACCATTTCCGGAATTATCGTATAAATCAGAAGCGCGATTATTCCAAACATTGTAAGCAGAGAAAGCGCCATACACACCGGGCGTCTGCTCTTGTTTATAAAAGATTTTCTGCTTTTATGAAAATAATATCTTTCATAAAAATCCATAAGAATATTGACAAGATATGCGATAATCAGTCCCACGAAAAGCGGAGAAAGGGCGCCAAACAAAATCGCAATAAAATCAGCAACAATTTCCCAGTAACTTATGCAGAGAAATAAAATAAAAACACTTATTCCCACCCTCCAACATTGTTTCCATTCAATTTTCATAGATATCTCCTTATGTATTACCTGTATCTTTATTGTTATTCATATTTCACCAAAAATAACTTTGTAAAAAACAGGATTTTATCTTGTTTTCTTGAAAAATTTGTCTGAAAAAAATTTTATCACCTTAAAAACCGGACTTTCCAGCCTTTTTTGCACTTTCATAAGCTCCTGACGGATCTGTATCTGCTGCGGACAAAGTTTCTCACATTTTCCGCATTGAATGCATTGAGATGCCAGTCCCTGCTCTTCTTTCATTGCCAACGCCATGACATATTCTCTCTCTCCGCTGAAAAACCCGTCAATAAAGCTTGCATTATAACATCGGAACGCTCCCGGAATATCTACTCCTTTGGGGCATGGCATACAATATCTGCATCCGGTACACCCTATATGCTTCTCACTGTTAATTGTTTCTTTCACTTTTGTGATAACATTATAATCATGTTCCGTAAAAACATATTCTTTCGATGCAATCCGAATATTTTCATCAAGCATCTCCATGGTGTTCATTCCCGAGAGCACACAGGATATCTGCTTTTGTGCGTACAACCAGGACAATCCCCATTCCGCGGGGCTTTTTTCTGTCTTTTCCAAAAGTTTTTTTGCCCTGTCACTTAAACCATTTGTCAGTCTGCCCCCCCGAAGCGGCTCCATGATTATCACAGGAATATTTTTCTCAAATGCCGCTTCCACGCCTTTTCGTCCCGCCTGACTGTTTTCATCCATATAGTTGTACTGCACCTGACAAAATTCCCAGTCGTATGCATTCAATAATTCAATAAAAATTTCCGAAGACCCGTGAAATGAAAAGCCCACCCGCCGTATCTGACCTTTCTTTTTTTTCTCTTCCAACCATTCTGTAATTCCCATTTTCTTTAATCGATTCCAGGTAGCTGTATCCGGCAGCATATGCATGAGATAATTGTCAACATAATTTGTCTGTAATCGCTCCAACTGTTTATCAAAGAAACGGTCAAAATCTTCTTTCTTTTTGACTAGATACACCGGAAGTTTTGTTGCTATCCGCATCTTTTTTCTGCAATTGTTTTTCGAAATAATTTTTCCCAAAAGCGTCTCATTTCCTTTGTATACATATGCCGTATCAAAATAATTAACACCTTTTTCCAGCGCATGAAGAATCAACTTTTCTGCATCTTCATAATCAGATGGAAGCCGCATGCATCCGTATCCCAATAGAGAATATCCGTTTCTATATAACATAAACTTCTCGCTCCATATCCTTCTCTTTTTATTGTATCATAGCCATGATTTCCTTACAAAGAATTTATAATTTCAAACATCTGCATTTCCCGGATAATTTAATTAGAAATGCATACACATTGTGTATTTATAAACAGACGGTATGAACATTTAGAAAGAATCCGCCCAAAGCGGATTCTTTCTAAATATACATTTTCTCTTTTTAAAGAAAAATATATTTTAAAACAAATAATACTGCCAGTACGTACATAAGAGGTTTCACTTCTTTCCCCTTGCCACATATAAGTTTTAATAATACAAATGAAATAATTCCCACAGAAATGCCTTCGGAGATACTATAAAATAATGGCATTGCAATAATGCAAAGGTATGCAGGAATGGCATCTGTTAAATTATTGTCATCAAATCTAATATCTGTGATTGCTCCAAACATCAGGAAACCGACCATAATCAATGCCGGTGCCGTGGCAAATGACGGAATTGTTGTAAATAATGGTGCAAAAATCATTGATACAAGGAATAACAAACCTGTAACGACCGCTGTCAGACCTGTTCGTCCACCTTCAGCAACCCCTGCTGATGACTCTACAAATGTAGTTGTTGTCGATGTACCGAAAACAGCACCCGCTGATGTTGCTATAGCATCTGACAATAATGCCTGTTTAATTCTTGGAAGCTTACCATTTTCATCTAGCATTCCCGCTTTCGTGCTGACACCGATCAGTGTTCCCAAAGTATCAAATATGTCTACAAACAAAAATGCAAAAATAACAATGATAAAATTAACAATTCCTACTGCTTCAAAGTCAAGATTAAAACACTGTCCAAATGTGTTCCCCAATGCTGAAAAATCAAAGTTTACAAAGCTATGTGGAATTACGGAATTAAATCCTGCATCTGCATTTGGCACATAAATTCCTGCCAATTCACAGATAATACCAAGAATCCACGTTGCAACGATACCAATAAGTATTGAACCCTTAACTTTCTTAATATAAAGAATCGCTGTGATAAATACTCCGATTACTGCAAGTAATGCTGTAATTCCTGCGGTATTAAAATTACTTGTAAAAGATGTAATTGTAACAAGTGTCGAATCCGAATTTATAGCAAGTCCTGCATTTTGTAATCCAATAAATGCAATGAAAAGGCCAATCCCAACAGACACCGCTTTCTTAAGATTGAGTGGAATTGCATCAAAAATGGCCTCACGTACATTTGTTAAAGATAAAATAATAAAAATGATACCTTCAATAAATACTGCAAACAATGCCACCTGCCATGGATAACCCATTTCTCCGCATACTGTGTAAGCAAAATAAGCGTTCAGTCCAAGGCCTGCCGATAAGGCAAATGGGAGATTGGCCAATAATGCCATAAGCATGGTCCCAACAAATGAAGCTAAACATGTTGCAATCAGTACCGCCGTTGCGTCCATCCCTGAATCGCCTAAAATACTTGGGTTTACTGCAAGAATGTACGCCATGGTCATAAATGTAGTAATGCCGGCTAACACTTCCGTTTTCACTGAAGTATTGTTCTCCTTGAGTTTAAAAAATCTCTCTAACATTTTCCCTCCGTATAGTTTCCTATACTTTCCTTTCTTATATATTTGCATAATGCTCTTTTATTGTAACAGACTATTTGTTTTTTTTCCATAAAATAACCGGAGAAAAGACAAAATGCCTGTCTTTTCTCCATATAATGCGCTCTATATTTCTTGTTTCTTTCTAATCGTAATCTTACGTCCCGATTTATACATGCCTATCCTGTGCTTAAAGTAAATTTCATAGGTACCCTCCTCCATATCTTTTAATGGAATCGGGTCCATATTATTAACTCTGGCAAAGTATACTCTTTCCTGCTTTGTATCCGTAAAATCCCTGCAATAAGTATGATTTTCTCCTACAAAATATATTTTTTCCAGCAAATGATCTATTAATGTAATATATAGGACATCTTCTGTAATTTCAAATTTGATTCTTGCCATATCCTGTTCCGGATCGATATAATAATCCGGATTATCAATTACAGCCTGTTTAAGTCTTGCACTTCTTGCCGCCTCATTTTTATCAGTCGCTTCCAATACGGCCTCCGGCAATGCTTTCGCCGAGCTTACATCCACAGACTCGCATACATCCAACTCATACACTTTTCCCAGAACATAATGTTTGTTCATATCCAGACTTTGTGCCATGTCCTCCGGCGCAAATTTAAATTCATAGGCTCTGTAATATCCATGATTTACCGAAAAACGATTTAAAACTTCTCCGGTGTCATAATCAAATTCTATAATCTGACCTTTATATTTTCCGCCTTTATATTTTGTTTTTCCACTCATCACCATTAATCTTTTTGCCTTCAGTTCTAAAATGGCATTACTTCTTATTGTTGACTGCTTACACGGAAAAGATTTCAATAAGCTTACTGTTTTTTCTTCTTCGTTAATTGTATAGATATTGACATAGGAACTGTCTGCCCCATCATAATAATCCACAGGTCTTCTTCTGTCTCTGTGATTATCATCAATAATCAAATGTTTTGTCAATGGATTACCGTCCAGATCTTCCTCTAACATGTAAGAAGCATGTGCCTGAAAGAACCATTTCATATCCTCCCCCTGAGGTGTCAATACCTTATCCTGCACAATGGTATTTTCCCAGAATACCGGATTACATAATACCCACACCAGTTCTTTCTTCTCATAGTTGATTTTTGCAACCGTGTGAAGGTTTCTAAGGCATACCAGTACCGTCTTTTCTTCTTCATTGCACTGCACAGTATTTAAATGTGCCCAGTCTGCCGCATCAATATATTTCGGGTCAAAATAATCTTTCATATTGATATCATACAGGACATCTCCTGTATTTCTGTCAATAATCAGTACTGCATCTTCAAAGGTTGCCCCGTAAACAGCATTGCTGCCCACTGCCAGATTTCCGCTTTCCAGTTCCTGAAAGTCGTGATGCGCACCTTTTTCCACATTATATAATCTGTGAAACCGTCCCATCTGGTCAACTTCATATAACTGGGTCACTGTCGGATTTGTACAGGTAAGACGCACAACCTTTTTATTTAAAAATAAGAATTTACCATTTGAAATCGGTTGAAAACCATAAGTTTTCGGTGCAATGGAAAAACAAAATCTGAGATCGCCATTTTTGTCAAAAGCATAAGGATATATTCCATCATCCCCACCACCATATACTAAAGTAAGATTATATAAGAAGTCTGTTTTTGATAATTCCTTTTTCACTTTTATCTTTGCATTTTTTCCCTTAAGTGCCGGAACATCTATTTGAAATATCTTGCGCTTCACCGTTTTCTTGTCTGCATTCAGCAATTCCATCTCTACAGTGTTTATCGAACCGGCATATAATCCCATAATCGGCACTCTGTGATTTGTATCTTCCGGAATCGTATAACTGATATCGCATTCCGGTGTTTTTCCTTTCACTGTAACTCTTACGCCGCAGGATTTCTTTGTATAAAATAACGCTAACGCACAGAGGGGAGCATACTGATATGGGTTTTTAATAACAAGCATCTTCTTAAAACGATATTTCTTTTTTTCTAACAGGTTGTCAATTGCACATTCTATAGCTCTTGACAAATTGGGCCAGGAAATTTTTCTCTCGATATCCGAAACAATATCAATATCCAAATCTATTTGTGTCTCCTTATCGTAGGGTACAGACATATCTTTTATCCATTTTGAAGATTTTACTACAACGCCTGTCTTATTTTCAGACATAATATTTTTTACTTTTCTGTATGCTTTTTTTACAATTGAAACATTAGGATTAGGGGTGTTACTCATTACATTTTACTCCTTTGATTAAAATGGTTCTAAACTTTACTTGGGGGTAAGGTTTAGAACCTTTTTATTTTTTTAAGCAAAAAAGTAGGCACAGGAGCCCATATCCTTTATAATTAAATCACCACAAAATAACCGAAAGGAGACT
>CALWNA010000163.1 GCA_944382505.1 uncultured Lachnospiraceae bacterium | reverse complement strand
CAGTTCGACTGTCGCATCTCTGTGATAGGAATAAATGCCTGCACCATAAAGATTATGGCTGGTAACATTGTCCCCGACTTTATAGGATGCATATCCGTTCACTGTTCCATTGTTGCTCATCCATGCTTTCTGATTTGGTACATCATACGGAATTTCGCTCTGGTAGAAAAATACCTGCCCTCCGTTACCGTTCCACACCGTCTGATATTCGTGGAAATGTTCCACCATCAATGAATAGATTGTTACATTATCTCCGTTTACAACCAAACCGTTCTTGGTTACATTTGTATCCCACGCTGCTCCTTCGCCATGGTCCGCGCGCCACACCCAGAGATTATCGCCAATGACGTTGTTGCTGTTGATTATCAGACTTGTCTCTGCCTTTCCTACATGTGCACCGCCTATTCTGAAATAAACATCACTAATTGATGTAGGGTTTGCAAAATGATTCTGATTGCTTCCCGTCTCTCCCACACGCATTAACACCTCTGATGATTTTTCTCCTGCATCAAATAATATTCCTGCTATTTTTACACCGTCGACATCTGCAACCTCCATACAGCTATTTCCGTTTGCTGCTTCCAATGTGGCAAGTCCCAGTCCCAACACCACTGTATTCGGATTTGAAACAATGATAGGCTCGTCGAGTTTATAGATTCCCGGCGTTAAAATTAAATGTTTCCCAGAGGACAAGGCTGCGTTAATCGTGTCTGCCGTGTCTATATCCGGTTTGGCAACATAAAACTTATCAATACTTATTGTTTCTCCGTTTGCTCCATCTTTCCAAGATATATCTTTTGCATTTTTTCTTAATTCAGGAACAAATACACTATAATTGTCGTCATCATCAACAATTAAAAATGGTTTATCCCGCACAACCGGTGTATTTTCCACAACCGTATATGCATGCTCAGGCCATCCTGTGGTAGGAGCTTTTCCTTCAGCAATACCTGTAAATACCATATTCCAGTTCTCACCCGTCCATGAATTCCAATTCGTATTACGGGTAAACCATTGCTGCTGTGAACCCGATTCTGTCGTTCCATTGATCACCGAGTCAGCCAAAAATCCGCCACTGGACCATCCTCCCAGATGGTGAAGCGTTAGATTGCCATTAATTTGCATTCTCCGTAACGAAACAGCCTGAGATACCGCCCACATTACATTATTGTTAACCTGCAAATTTTCTGCCGAACGCCAGAAATTTAATGTGGCATTATATCCCACATGTCCGTTTGTCATCGGCCACCAATATGCTCCGCATTCCAGTCCGCCTATCGAGTTTCCCTGAGAATCTTCTACAGGCTGCAGTGTTGTGTCTGTCGGCAACAATCCAAGGCCTGCTACCTGAGTATAAAAACCAACGTCAACCTGTGTAGAATATGTTCCCGGTTTAAAAAGCAGTGCATATCTGCCTGTGCCAAACTGTGCAGATTCCTGTTGATCAAATATGTTATATACAATATTTTGTATCTCTTCCGGATTGTCTTTCTCATCAAAAATATATACATTCGGGCCAAACAATTTGATATCTTCCGATATTGCTTCTGACAGGTTTGTTTCTTTGCCGTCTATAACGGCTGAAACTTTAAAATAACCCTTTTGATCATATTCATATGCTGTTGTAGTCACTATTTCATCGTTAATTTTTGTGTATTCACCATATCTTGTAGCTGCATAATAGACGTTATAACCTTCCGCTCCATTCACAGAACTCCATTGGATTATGGAATACTTTCCGGAAAAAAGAATATCCAAAATCTGCGGTGTCGTAGAGACTTTCGCCTCCACTACACTCTGAGAAGGGGAAAATGTAAATCCCACCGAAAAAGTCATGACAACTGCCAGCATTATGGAAACAATTTTTTTATAACGACCGTTTATTTTTTTCATAATGTCTCCTATCTGTCAATAAAAGGATTTTCGCATATTTTCTGCGATTGTTACTTTTTGACAACAACTTTCTTTTTAACACTAAATTTGCCGTAAATCTTAACTCCGTTTACCTTCCTATAAGCCCTTACTTTTACATAGTATTTTTTAGACTTTTTAAGTTTTGTAATGATAATGCGATTATTGAGCTTCCTGAATTTTTTGGAGCTAACATTTTTTACCTTTTTATTTTTCTTAAATTTCTTGTTTGTAGAATAAACCACCTGATATCCGGCAACATTTTCCTTCGCTGCACTTGCTTTCCATGTAACCCGAATTTTTCTGCTTTTAACTGATTTTAATCTCAATTTCTTAATTTTCTTCGGTTTATTCGTTGCTAATGTCACCTGTATATCACTCTTAATATTGGTTGTTGTTTCCTTTTGTTCGTCTTTTCCCACGGTTCCTCCACCATTGCTATTGGTTGTAGGTTGTTGGTAGTTATCCTCTGTCGTAGTCTCTTCATTCTGTTCACTGCCATTAGAAATAACTCTTACTGTGCACTGGGCAGTCTTTCCGTTAGAAGTTGTTACAGTGATTACAGAAGTACCGGCTTTCATTCCTCTAATAAGACCTTTTCTGACAGTTACAACCTCTCTTTCCGAGGTGCTCCAGGTTACGGTCTGGTCGGTAGCTTTCGACGGAGAGATTGTTGCATTTAAAGTTAAAGTCTCTCCCACTTTAAGCGTTACCGCTGTTTGATCCAGTGTAACTTTTTCAACATCAACAATATAGTAAATTGTAATCGGTTCTATATTATCGCTATATGCACTGGAATTGTAATTATCCGTGTCTTGTGGAATCGTTTTTACCCAGTAATAATAAGTTCCATTTGGTACATCTATATCTTTATATGAAGTTTCTTTTGTAGTAGCAATTTTCATTTTTTCTCCGTCAATTGACGTAGCTCTGTAAATTTCATATTCCGAAGCTCCGCTTACACGTTCCCAGGTAAGTGTCACCATATCCTCCGCTGCACTTGCCTTTAACGAGGTCGCATCAATCTTTTCTTTCTGTCCCGGAATCTGGCCATATACTTCAAATTCATAAAGGGAATATCCATATCCTGTTTTTCTTGCAGTTCCATACATTCTGACGTGGCGCGCCAAATATACACTATCAAATCTAATGGACTCAAGTCCGTTGGAACGATTATCATCACCATATTCCGAACCGCCGTCTCCTCCTGTCATCGTAAATACAGTCTGCCAATTATCTCCATCACTGGAAATATCAATCGTATAATCTTTTGCGGCTGCTGTTTCCCAATATAACTTAACTCCGCCAATTTGTTGCACTTCTTCCAAGTCAATTGTAATCCATTGCGGATCTTTATGTTCTGATTCCCATCTGGTGGTGTATTTTCCATCTGTAACATTTGTTCCAACACTTGCACCGTTAACAGATGATGTTTCTACCGGCTTACCTGATGAAATAAGAGATGCACCTGTCAAATCAGCTCTTGTAAGTGCTGTTGGATCTGTCTCTTCCGGCTCAGTTCCCACTTTATATAATCTAATCCAATCAAGATCAATTCCACCCTTTGCAAACAGCAATTTCAGCTTTTGCCGACCTTTTTGCAATGTAACTGTATCTTTCACAACATTCCATGTCTTCGTGTCATTTAAAGTTGTTGCAGATAACCATTTCGAATTATCTAAATCAGACTGAAGTTTTAATACTGCAACTTCTGTACTACTTGTGCTCTTGAAAGAGTATTCCACAACATATTCTGCGCTTTCTTGTATATTCACATCATAAATCAAATAATCATTTGCATCTGTGTATGCTACTTTCTCTCCAACCTGACCGTCTGTCATTGTCGAACATCCATAACTTGTATAAAAATCTTCTGCCTGAATTGTTCCCGGAACGATATGAATCTTATCAATCGGCTGCACATCCGGAACGTCCACTTCCGTATTATCTGTATCTTTAAAAGGATCCACGCTGACAGTATCATGTGGCGAAACCCATGTACTTCCAATGACACCATCTTTCGTTGAAAATTCCACCTTGATTTCATAATCAAACGGATTCCAAACTGTTGCCGTATAATTTCCATCCTTTTCAAACACTTCATAACTTGTGTAATTGTTCGACCATACATCTGGTGACGGTGTTCCCTTTGCACACATATTCTGTATATACCAGTATGAAGTTATTTTTTCATTTGACTGAATATCTGAATTTCCGCTGGCCTCCTCTTCTGCCCAGAGTTCCATTGCGCCTTCCGGATCACTTAATGACATAAACGGCCATATAATGTGATGCCATCCTTCCGGATCATTTTGGTCTTCTCTCAAGTTATCCTGATAATATTGTTGGTCATTCACATAATTTTTCCATATTGTTGAAGCATAATCATGATTCAAGCCGTAAAAACATAATGACGGTGTTACGGGAAGCATATGAATTCCATATAAGCAACACGGATTTCCAGAAAAATATGTTCCATACGAATATGCCAGTCCCCAAAGAATACCTATGTCACCGTGAATATAATCTTCATCCCAGTTGTCTCCATCTACATTGAACCAATACTGCTCAACTGCCTCTCCTTCTGTTGTAAATCCCCAGATACCTGCATCTCTATACTTATCCTGTCCTGTTACCAGTCCCCATAAATAAAGACCTGACCATGCAAAAGTCGCCTCTGATGCTGATTCCTGATTGTTTCCACTATTGTTATCACCATATCCGCCTGCCCAGGAGTGGCCCTCATATGGATCAAAATTTCTCATAAACGGAAACATTTCGTCATCTTTATCCGGATTCATACAGTCTCGAATCAACATTTCAACCATTTCCCCGTAATCTTCGACGAACTGGGAATCATATGATGCAACGACTGCAGCCGAATAAATAAAATATCCCCACAGGAAATGATGATCTGACAGGTTGCGGGCCATTCCGTGGTCGCCACCGTCTCCACTCATGGAACCCCAGCTTGTATGATAGTACATATTGAATGGAGCATCATCTTCTCCGGAATAAGTTAACCAGTTCGACAGAATCTTCTCGAGTGTTGCGACACATCGGTCTCTCAAATCATAATCTCCAAGTTCCTGAGATATAATCGCAACGGATGACAATGTATGTAAAACTTTTCCCTGCCAATATGGATCTGCAGTCCAATAGCTGCTTATGCTGTTTTCGTATATTTCGACATAAGATTCCATGACATCTTTATCGTAGCTGTCAGATTCTATCGGTTCTGTAAATCCGGGGATGATACCATTAAATTGAAGGCTGTATGTAAAAGAGTTTCCTTCTAATACTTTTAAAGTTCCCCTGATAGATGTAAAAGTTCTGCCGGTCAATGTGCCCGTATAATTTTTCCACTGGTGTGGGAAGAGACACATTAACGTTTCATCTCTGAAGCCTTCATTTTTTCTCTTCAAATCAATTACACAATTATATGTCGTGGACACTTTTCCCGTCTTTTCATTATATTTATAAGAAACTACGGTATCTTCCACAAATGCATACGCAAATTCATGCATATAACTTAAACTTGCGGCATTTTTCATCACACCTACGGACAAATAATTTTCTTCGTTTCCCAGTTTTATTATGATTTTTCCCTGTGTTCTGATAAAAGTCGTATTCTTCGGAGCAAATATTCCATAATAATGATGCTGTTCGGTATTATCTCCCGATTCCGGACTGTTGCTCGTATTTTTTACTTTAATACCAATATGATCCGTAACAATCCAGTCACCTTCTTCCGAAAGAATTTCGTTACCATCGTCATCGTATATTTCTTCCAGATTGGATACTGTTATCTGTGCCGAATCCGGATCTGCAAATGTATTGTATATAAATGGCGAGCCTTTGATGATAGTAGATAACATTTTTGGCACATCATCGTCACTGAAACTGATATTTACGGACCAGTCGCCATATCCGTCAAGCCTTGCCGCCGGCGTATTTTTGATGGAAGAAGTTCCTATGATTAAATCTTTATATTTACTTTCGGCTCCCATACTTCCGCTTTCTGTTCCAGTGTACACCTGACTGGAATGGTACATGCTAAGACCTGCAGATGTATAATTGCACACCAATGGGAGACTGACAATACTGTCACTATATCGTTGATAAACAACCGAAGTCCACCAGTCACTTGATGGAATTGCCCCTTTTATGTTTGATGTTATGTATACAGGTTCTTTTGGCTGTGGCAACGTCTGGTCGATTAAATAACTGCCTTTCCCCACCTGCACAACTTCTTTTTCTGTCAATTCCGGAAGTTTTGGATTTTCTTTCGGGTCACCTTCCTGATATTCATAGACCATTAATTCACGTATGCTGTAGCCATTATCTCTCATGGCTATTCCCTGAAATTTCACATAACGCGCCTTCTGATACAAATTGAAAGACACATCTTCTCCAATACCCTGGGTCTCCCGATAAACCGTTGTCCATTCTTTGCCATCAAGGGAGGTCTGTATTTCAAAAATTCTGCCAAACACGTCTCCCCACTGCATTTCCATCTTTCCCAAAGTATATATCTGTTCCAAGTCAACCTGCAGCCATTCATCATTCAACTCCACATCTCCGTCTTTATCTAATGACTGCCAGAAATAACTGTATTCTCCATCTACCGCATATTTGGATTCCCGTAGAGTATTCCATGTTTCTCTCTCTGATGATGCAGATGTCGGTTTGTTTAACGCCAGATTTTTAAGATTTCTTTCCGGTTCATTCATCCCGCCTACTCCGTATACCTCAAACTCAC
>CALWNA010000162.1 GCA_944382505.1 uncultured Lachnospiraceae bacterium | reverse complement strand
TCTGTCCTATCACCAGGTAAGTTACCACATTAAAATTTATTTCAGTAAATAGAATTGTAATTACTAAAATAAAAGCCATAATTTTTTTCAAACATTTAACGTCCATATATTTACCCCCCTGTAAATTTAAAACACTACGTAATGTTTATAATTCCGCTCCCTTGTTACCGATATTCAGTTTTTACGCTCTTACTCCTTTCATTTCATTTTCAATTATTCCCTATAAAATAAATTGCTTTTAATACTTGAATCCCCCTATCCCAAAAATCTCCTGCTGCCACTGTAACAGGAGATTTGATAAACATAAGGTATATCATTAAAATTTTTCAGTCAGCCCCCGTTTTCCGTTCACTATTCTGATTTTATTGTAACATCCGCACTATATACTTTCAACGTTTTTTCATCATTTTTTGCATTATTTTCCGACTTTACGTTATTATAATTCAAAGTGTGGCATACTGCGCATCCATATCGGAGCGTTATTATGTAATAGGGAATTCAAAGAATTTTCCTATTACATAATAAAAGCACCCACGTCAGGTGCTTTCAAAATGTAAAATAACTCTTTAACTATTAATTTCTACAATATACTCTTTCTTACACTGTCGGATATACTCATTTTCTTTTGTTTCATCCCAGTCCGACTGAATGTTGACCTTCAACTTAATTATCTCTGTCCGCAGCCGGTTAATCACGGTGTCAGTTACACCGTATTTTTCCTGGTCAATTTTTAAACGTTTTTCGTTGTCGGTAATCAAGTCGCACAAAAGAACCGACTCCAAAGACTCTGCAGATTTGTTTAATCGGTATGCACAGCGAAAAGCTGCCGCCGCCTGCTCATACTCAAAGAGTCTGGCATATGCCACGCCAAGATTATTGTAGACATCTCCGTAAAACCGCTCCGGCAATTCATTGTTGATTGCCTTATTGAGAATACTGTTATAATAGTTAATTGCCATATTATATTTTTCTGTATCCATCAAAATATCCGCTTTCGCCTTTACTCTCTCCGTAGCAGTCTTCGAACTAAGCATAACCAGATGATTTTCCAGCTTCTCCGCTTCTTTTTCGGAATAATAACCTGCATTTTTTATGAGAAATGATATTTTTTCTCCCAGCGTTCCTCTATTTGCAATAATCTGCCGGATTCCGGAGGAAATTGTAGTCTGCTTCAGTTCATGTTCAATATAATCAATTAAAGAATCGCAAAAAAACTGGTCATCTATCAAATATAGATAATTAAATAAATAATAACTCAATTCCTCTATGGAATAGATGTTTTTATTTATCTCCTTTATGTAATAAGGTTTTTCCGTATGAATCGTGCACAATGTAATATCGTTCATTTGGTTTTCTCCTTGTTTTTATTCCAAAGTAATTTCTTTCTTTACTGCCATACCTGATGACTTAAAAAACTCTCCAAATCCCAAATCTCTGATTTCAATTTCAATTGTATTTTCTGATATATATCTGAAATTCACTTCTATGCGTGTTGTCTTTGACGGACGCTTTGGGAATCCGGTTAAATCCATTTTAAAACTCTCATTTCTATGGTTCATAATATCATGGATTTCAAAACTTGCCTCTGCGGGCTGTTCCATAATACATTCTACTCTGGATCGTGCCTGATACCAATAATCCCCAATATTGGATAAGGTGACAGAGGTATCCCGCTCTTTATGTTTTACCGCCATGGTGACTTTGACTCTCGTTCTGCCTTTACAGGAAATGAGATACTTGTCAAGGACCGGTGTATAAAAGAATTCTTTTGCTCCATATGCAGCGCCTTTTACAATCAGATTATTTCCCTTAAATACTCTTCTGTTTCTGCATATGACAGACAACGTTTTTTGCCATCCGTCCGTATAAAACCCCTCGCCGGACAAAAAGACGCCGGAGACAACATTTTTCTTTAGCTGTTCTTCCATATAATCTGCCACAACGACATCTGCTGCTTCCGGGCTTTCCTCCATCATGGAAAAGGATAATCTGTCATTTAAATTTTCCACGGAAACATCTGCCACATGAAACTGCCTTCCTTTTATAACGTTAAGCTTTCTGCAGGAAAAATCATATTTCGTAAAGTTTAAGAAATACACCTGATTAATCCATATATCTTTATTCTGATTCAGCACATAATATACGAAACTTTCTGAATGGCTGATTATTTTTATATCTTCCTGTGAATATCCCAATTGAACAAAAGTCTCTGTTATTCCTTCTATTACCGCCGGATTCATATCATCTACTGTAATCAAAACATTTTTAATCAGTCTTCCATTACAGAAATTCACTGCGATTTTTAACAGATAAGACATATATGTAGTCAAAATATGATAAAGTTTTTCTTTGTCCGTTTCTTCATTCAGCATTGCCGGCAATTCTTTGTATAATTTACTGTTCCCAAGTCTTCCCTTGTTAATGGCTTCTTCTCCCGCCGACCACTCTTTCAGTTCACTGTTGTAACAGACAACTGTCGGAATGAGATAATTGTCCTCTGTGCCAAAGCTTATGGACTGCGGATTGCCCTCATCGTCTAAATATGCCATTTGTGTAAAATCCATGGAAAAATCGATTCCCAAAATGATTCCCTTACTCACAATTGCCTCCTCCTAAAATCTATTATAAAACTTCAATGTCGGTAATCATAACAATTTGAAAAGCTCTTTTCCGGAACGCTTACAGAGTTCATAGGACTGCATCATCTCTCTTGCCGCGTTTTCTCTTCCAAGATCTTTGCAAATCATCATGCCATTAATCAGCCCAAAACGGCTTTCATCATTGTAAATATTCTTCTGCGTAATTCTCACGGAAGAATTATCCACGATCTTTCCATGTGGAAACTCATCAGAATACTCTGTTATGCTGTAATCAATTTCTTCCCCATAAAACATAATAATTTCTTTTGTAAAAATTCCCTGATAAATACTTCCCATTTCCTCTGTCACTTTACTTGTTCTGCCGTCCGACGTCTTTATATCGTAAGTAATGTCTACCCGGTGTTTTGGATTTGTTCTGAAATCAATAATTGTCTTATCCACCAAATTAAACGGAATTTTAAACCATTTATTAAATTTCTTATAAAATTCAAAATTAACATTATTTTTTGCAAGTCCTTCAATAAGTCTCTGGGATATCTTAATCTGACGTTCTGTTAGACTTTCTCTTTCTGACATCACCTCAATAAACGCAATTCTGCAAATAAGCGGCGTCTGAAATCCATCATCATATTCCTGTTCCAGTATTTCCCATACAATGTCCTGACACTGGACTTTTTTAATAAAATAATTATAAGTCACGTAGGTATAAAATGCTCTTCGAATGGTAGAACCGGTAGAACCTTTCAGATATTCCTGATAAATGTCATAAATCCTGTCTTCTGTATTTCCCTCAAAAATATAAAGAACCAACAACCTTTCCGCCAATGTATTATCATTAATCTCTTTTGCCTGTAATGCGAGAAACAGCTGATACAATTCCAATGTCCCGGACTCATAATATTTTCCCAGGAATTTTAATACCTGTTCATTTCTGCAGCCATTTCGGAATATCTCTCCACACATTTCCACAAGTATTTCATTTCCATCATATTCCTGATTATTAACCAATGATACACAAAGCTTCTCAAGAAGATTTTCTTTAATATTTCTATACCCGTACTTTGCAACGTATGGATAGACCATTTCTGTCAGGTTTCTATCGATTAAAATTTCCATGACCTTATTCCTGGAGGACTTTGACAATTCTGCCATATGAAACTGCAGAATATAAATATCCAAATCTCCCTGATCATATCCTCTGTAATAATAATCTACAATAAATTCTTTCAGCAATGTCCGAAACTGATTGGTTAACTGCGGAATTTCTGCCACTTCCTTTAATTCAAGAATTTTTCCTTTGTGTGCTTTCGGATTTTTCAGTATCTTTTCAACTTCACACAGCTTTGTCATAACATTGCTTCCGGTTTTTGTTATCTCTTTATCTATAACCATTTTTGTCACTTCACAATCTACCTTTGACAAAAATCTTCCATGACTGTCCATAAATGTAATAACCGGATTTTCTGTATAAAGCTGAACATATGCCACATGATTTATCAGTGATACCGTCTGTGTGTTTTCCACTTCTTTATGGCTGACAATTACTGATTTGATATTATCATTATCCACCCGAATCATATAAGTATGAAGTATTTCCGGCATTTTCTCTTCCATGGCACCTACAATAAAATCATCGGTAAGCACTTTGTTATATACTATTTTTAAATGTGTATTATTATTTCCTTTGAGCAATTCCTGCGTAACATATTTTTCTAAATCATCACGATATTTTAAAATCAGCTCATCTGTCATTGAAAAATTGGTGAGCAGATTTGCATAAAAATAATCGCGATGAAACACAAGTGTGTCCGTTCCATAGGAAAAATACTTGTATGCCGACTTTATCAGCGGATTATAGTTTTCCGTGTCAATGGTATATATGTAATATTCATACAAATTTGTAATCTTTAATTCTTCCTTTACGCCTTCCTCAAGCCAATGAAAATATTCGTGTCCCGTCTTATTTCCATTAATAATCATGGAGCAAATGCAGTGTAAAACTTCCCGGCAGTTTGTTTCTTCATAAAATTTGCTAAGTATATTCAGATATGTTTCGTTAAATCCTTTTTCCTTGGCAAACAGCTCTGCTGCCTGCTTTGCCAGTTCCTCCGTAACAATATGATACTTACCGGCAAAATTTAATACCTGGACTTCAAACTTATTTAAGATACGCAGAAGTTCCGGCTGCCTGCAGAGAACGTTTGCTGCTTCATAATACATAATCGGACTGAAACAACCATTATGGAACATTCTTTTAATTAGAGTATACTTAAGGCTCGGATTTTCTTCATAACGCTCATCCATATAAAACAGCATCCAAAGAAGCTGCCACGTATCATGACCGCCTTCAAAATAGTTTTTAATTTCTTTTTTGATATCCTCCGTATAATTCGAGTTGTTTTTGTACAGCGTTTTTAAATACAGAAAATAACAGTATTCCTCCACGCTGGAAGCATCTTTAACAGCTACAAGCTGTGATACCTGATGCAGATACTCCGAAGCCTGTTCTTCCCTGTTTTGTACTATGGCAATTTGTGCCTTTGCCAGAAGTCCTATAACATCATTACTATTTTCTGCAAGACGTTCATCTGCCATAGCATTCATTTCATCCATCCATTTTTTCCCATCAATCAAACCTGTCCTGAAATTCAGATAATTTTTCATCAGGCCAATATTATTTTTCTTTCTGTTAATGTAGGAATCTATACTTTCTTTCTGATTGACGATAACAATATCATAAAGAATCGTTTCATTGGATGTTTTCAGTGTGATTCTTCCGTGATTACTTCCACCATGAAGTCGACCTGCATTGATAAAATATTGATATTCCGCAATTTTCCCGTTAAAATCGTCCCCGGTGATTTTTTTCTTGCAGTTATATAAAAAGTCACCTTCTATCTGCACATCTATGTCTACATAACCCCAACTGCTTCTTACAATATTGATAATATCACCATAATTGTCCGCAATATCAGTGTATTCATGAATATTATCCGCTACACTGATTGCCACTCTTTCTTTGAGCCCCATTCCAACAAGAAATTCCTCCAGAGCAATGCTTCTGTTGGAATTTTTCATCACCTGTGTATATAACCGTGAACCATAAGTATCTTCTTTCAGAAAATATTCTTTAAACTCTTTTGACAAAAATAATATCAGCGCTTCATCATAACTTTCCTGAACCAACCGGACAAAACCTTTCAGATCAGCTATCTTTCCAATCGTAGATTCTATTTCCTTTTTCTTTACTGTTATGGAAAAAGGAATCGCATAATCTCCCGCCGTGGTAACGATACTGATTGTTCCACTGCAAATCTGCCCTTCCCCCATATTTTTTGTCGTTACGGTGTATCTGACCGTGTTATTCACTCCGTTAAACTGATTATTTTCAAAAGAAATATGACTGTCCGTAGAATAAACAACACCTTTTATGCTTTGATCATTCTTTCCTTTTATGCTGATTTCTCCCTGAACGCTGCTGCCAGTTTCCAGATGAACTGCTATTCTGTTTTCCGATATCTCCGCATCCGGCGTTTCATATACGTAACTTCCTGATGCAAGTTTTTCTATTAGTGCCTTCACCTATGTACCTCTCTTAATTTTTCTGAAATATTCACGAACTTCTGTTTCATATCCTAACTTTCCCGGTTCATAAAACTTACTATTCTCCAGACCATCCGGCAGGTATTGCTGCTCCACATAATGATTTGGGTAATCATGTGCATACTGATAGCCGATGCCGCGACCAAGTTTTTCAGAACCCTTATAATGCGAATCCTGTAAATGCGCAGGTATTTTTGCAGTTGTTGTATTTTTTACAACTTCCATTGCACTGTAAATTGCATTTGTGGCGGAATTGCTCTTTGGCGAAGTTGCAATATATATAACCGCCTCTGCAAGAATCAGCTGTGCTTCCGGCATTCCCACCTGATGCACTGCCTGAGCTGCCGAGGAGGCAATAACCAGTGCCTGGGGATTTGCCATTCCCACATCCTCCGCCGCACAAATCATGATTCTTCTGGCAATGAAATCAACGCTCTCCCCTGCGTATAACATCCTTGCCAGATAATATACTGCCGCATCCGGATCAGAGCCTCTCATACTTTTAATAAAAGCCGAAATTGTATCATAATGATTATCCCCGGATTTGTCATATCTAAGTGCACGCCTTTGTATACACTGCTCTGCAACAGACAGTGTAATGCGAATCACTCCATCTTCATCCGGACCTGTTGTCAGCACCCCTAATTCTACGGCGTTTAATGCAGTTCTTGCATCACCGTTCGCTATTTCTGCCAGAAAATCTGCCGCATCTGCATCAATTGCTGCATTGTAAATTCCCATTCCGTTTTCTTTATCATTTACCGCTCTATATATCAGTGTTTTTATATTTTCCGCGCTTAAAGGATATAATTCGAAAATAATCGAACGTGATATCAGAGCAGAATTCACTTCAAAGTATGGATTTTCCGTTGTTGCGCCAATCAAGACAAGCGTTCCATCCTCAACAAAAGGTAGGAGATAATCCTGCTGCCCCTTATTAAAACGATGAATTTCGTCTATAAACAAAATGGTCTTTCTGCCATTCATCGCCATATTCTGCTTTGCTTTGGCAACAACCTCCTCCATGTCTTTTTTCCCTGCCACTGTGGCATTGAGCTGAGTAAATTCCGCGCTGGTGGTATTTGCAATAACTTTTGCCAAAGTAGTCTTTCCCGTTCCCGGCGGTCCATAGAATATAACGGAGCTGATTTTGTCTGCCTTTATAGCTCTATATAATAATTTATCTTTTCCTATAATATGCTCCTGCCCCACAACCTGATCCAGGGTAACCGGTCTCAGCCTGCTTGCCAGGGGAGATTCTTTTTCACGGTTTATGCTGCTGGCATAATCAAATAAATCCATATTCTGTGCCCTCTCTCATATTCATCCGTCATTACATGATTGGTTATATTTTATCACAAATCATAACTTATTTGTAGAAATGTAGCATTATTTTGTAATATTTTTGTCTCTGTCTAATTTCTTCTCTTTGCAGACAACATTACAAAATCATTTAACTTTACTGTAATATGAAAAAGGACATTTTCAAAGATGCAGTAAAAGGTGCGAAAAGTCGGACGGAACAATCCCACTTCTGCAAACTTTCATCTGTCAATGAAACATGTCCTTTTTCTATAATTCATACAATAATTATACAAACTGATTTTTGTTATCGTCATATTTGTAATTTATTTTTTTCAATATTTCTATAATTTCCTCTTTGTCTGCATCTTTTGCGCTGCAAAACTCTTCAAGACTATCATAGTAATCTCTCAGATTTGTATTTACAACACTTAGCAGCATTGCAGGATCTCTGGGTAAACTGCTCATTGTTCTTCTCCTAATATTTTACTCCCCAAATCAGATAACCGATAATAATGCCTACGATGATTCCGATAAGCATATGTACAATCCTCATAATATCCATCTGTTTCGGCTCTGCGGACTTTGGCTGCTTTTTCTTCTGTCGCATATTAAACACAACAATATCTGCCATCAACACAATGCTTCCCACAAAAGAAATGACAAAGGTCACAATGGCAATCAAAAAAGCCTGCGCAACACCGAAAAAAGCTATTATCACAGAAATGAAAGCGATAATGACGGACGGTGTGGTTATGCCGAGGGCTATTTTTCCGATAATACCCGGAGAATATTTTTCATATCCTGTATTTAATCTTCTTCTATCCATAATAACTTACCTAAACCACTTCACTCAAAGTACCATATACGATAATGCTTAACACGCCTACAATAATTCCCGCAAGCAATACCCCTGCCATACATGCCAGAACACTTTTTTTAAAATCCATATCAAGAATACTGGCAGCCAGCGTTCCCGTCCATGCGCCGGTTCCCGGAAGCGGGATGCCTACAAATATCGCAAGTGCCACATAAAGACCTCTTCCGGCTTTTGCCTGAAGTTTTTCTCCGCCGGATTCTCCTTTTTCCATACACCATCTGAAAAATTTTCCTATATATTTTTTATCCTGTCCCCATTCAAGAACCTTTCTGGCAAACAAAAAAATAATCGGTACCGGAACCATATTGGAAAGCGTACAGATAATATATGCCTGTATTGGGTCGATTCCAAGCCCTATCCCCACAGGAATAGCGCCTCTCAATTCAATAACAGGCACCATTGATATCAAAATGATAATAATGTAGTTTTTAAGCATATTCTCTCCTAATTTTCATTTTTATTTATGATCCCTGAAAAATCACCAATAAAGTATATCATTGCTTTTCCATTTTCACAATGAATTTAACATTTTTTTTACATTTACCGTCGGCCCGTATTTTCCCGGAATGGAACAACCGCTTATTGATTCTTGCTTTCCATTTCTTTATGAATTATTTTTTTACTATTCATTTTATCTATGGTTACAAAATGATATCCCTTTTCCTGAAGTCCATCTACAATTTGAAAAGCCGCTTCCACCGACGAATTAAAAATATCGTGAAGAAGTATAATATCCCCCGGTCTGATATTTTTCAGAACTCTTGCCGCCACAATATCCGCATTCTGGTCTTTCCAATCCTCCGGGTCTACTGTCCACAATACAACGGACATATTTGTCTCTTCAAGAAGTCCCTGATTCCAGTCTCCGTACGGCGGGCGGATAAATTGCGGCGTATATCCTGTAATATTTTTTATATAAGAATTCGTATCATTGATTTCTTTACACGCCTTATCAAAATCAGTCTTTGCCAAATCGGCGTGGGTATATGTGTGATTCCCGATTAAATGTCCCTCATTATACATTTTTAATATAATATCTTCATTTTCTTCTATATTTTTTCCCATGACAAAAAAGGTTGCCTTTACATTCCTTTTCTTCAGACCTTCCAGCAATTTTTCCGTATATTGTCCACTTGGTCCGTCATCAAATGTGAGAGCAACCTTTGGTACTGTATCTTTTATATTTGTGATATTTAAATTTGTAAGAATTGTTTCCTGTTTTCGCTTTGCAGCATTAACCCCAATAACAATCACTGACAAAATTACAAAACTTATCACAAAGCAAATTCGTTTTTTCAATTCTATGCCATATAAACCATTTTTATTTAGTTTATGATTTTTTATTGTGTACTATTCGTTAAACAGCCTATTTTCCACATCTCATTGCATTAAATATAGCTATCACGCAAACTCCTACGTCAGCAAATACGGCTGCCCACATAGAGGCAATTCCCAATGCCGCAAGGAGCAGTACAGCTACCTTTACCGCCAATGCAAAGACAATGTTTTGTTTTGCAATTCCCAGTGTTTTTCTCGAAAGTTTTATTGTTTTTACAATACCCATTGGATTATCATCCATCAAAACCAGATCCGCCGCCTCAATGGCCGCATCCGATCCCATAGCCCCCATAGCAATTCCCACATCCGCCCTTGCAAGAACCGGTGCGTCGTTTACTCCATCTCCCACAAAGGCCAATATTTTACTTGATTTGATTAATTCCTCAATATATGCTACTTTATCCGCCGGGAGTAATTCTGAAAAAACATGGTCTATACCCAACTCATCTGCTATATTTTCAGCAATTTCTTTTCTGTCTCCGGTGAGCATTACGGTATTTTTAACTCCCATTTTCTTTAACTGCCGAATTGTTTCCCTGGCATTTTCTTTAATTTCATCAGCAATCAATGCATATCCAAGGTATCTTCCGTCTTTTGCCACATACATAACGGTTCCCGGTTTGTTTACCTTCTCACATGTAATACCTTCTGATTTCATAAGTTTTTCATTCCCTGCAAGAATCGCGCTTCCCCGGTAGTTTGCCTTTATTCCCTTTCCATGAACTTCCTGAACCTGGATTTCTTTCTGATTTTTCTCCAGTTTTCTTAGTGCATCTGCATTTATATCAGCAAGGTACGCCTTTACAGACTTTGCGATTGGGTGATTGGAAAACATTTCGGCTATGGCTGCCGTAGTTATGAATTCTTCATCGGATACTTCTGCCTTTATCTCATTTACGTGAAATACACCTTTTGTAAGCGTTCCGGTCTTATCCAGAACAACCGTATCACACCCTGCCATAAGCTCAAGATAATTGCTTCCTTTAATAAGAACACCTTTGGTGGAAGCGGCGCCGATTCCCGCAAAGAAACTGAGCGGGACGGAAATTACGAGGGCACAAGGACAGGATATTACAAGAAACGTAAGAGCCCTGTAAATCCATTCATTCCACACACCATAGAAATCTGTTATGTCTGCTCCCATAAAAGCGGACTGAACAAGAGGCGGTAAAATTGCAATGGCAACTGCCAAAGCTACCACAATCGGCGTATAAACTTTTGCAAATCTTGTAATAAATTTTTCTGTTTTGGCTTTCTTTCCGCTGGCATTTTCTACCAGATCCAAAATTTTTGAAACAGTCGATTCTCCAAATGTCTTTGTTACTTTTACTGTTAATGCCCCATCAATATTAATAGAGCCACTGATTACTTCATCATCTTTTTCAACATCTCTTGGAAGGCTTTCTCCTGTAAGCGCCGAGGTATCCAGACTTCCTCTTCCTTCTGTCACGACACCATCCAATGGAACTTTTTCCCCTGGTTTTACCAAAATCAATTCACCGACTTTTACATTGTCAGGGTCAATTTTCTCGACTGTTCCATCTTCTCTTATTATATTGGCATAATCCGGACGGATATCCATAAGTTCGGCAATGGAATCCCTCGACTTATCAACCGCATAATCCTGGAAGGCTTCTCCCACCAGATAAAATAACATTACCGCACAGGCTTCTGAATATTCCCCTACAAAGAAAGCGCCAAGACTGGCAATTGTCATTAAGAATTGCTCATCTAAAGCTTTTCCTTTCAATAAATTTTTTATTGCGGTTACAACAATATTATGTGATGTAGCCAGATATATTAATAAAAAAACACCTAATTCTATGTTATCCAGCATGACCGCATCTACCGATTGAAATAGTCCCGGAATATGGAACACAATCATCGCAATTAAAAACGCCGCAACGCCCATAATTAATTTTTTATGATTTATTTCTTCACCTTCGCAACTGCATCCGTGACCATGCTCATGATTATGTACATGGTCATGACTGTGAGTATGGTTGTGTCCGTGACTATGCTCATGTCCGCAATCGCTGCAATTCTTTTCTTTTGTTTTTGTATCTTTTACGATTGAATTCATTTTTGCCTCCTACTCCATAATATGTTCAAATCCCTGACTTAATATGGATTGAATATGTCTGTCACTGAGTGAATAATATACTGTTTTTCCTTCTTTTCGATACTTCACAAGCCTCATCTGTTTTAGTATTCTCAATTGATGAGAGACCGCTGACTGCGTAAGCCCCAACGTCTGCCAGATATCACATACACACATTTCTCCTTCCAACAAAACATATAAGATTTTAATTCGCGTAGAATCAGCAAATATCTTGAAAAATTCTGCTAAGTCGCATAATGCCTCTTCATCCGGCATCTGTATCGCCATATTTTTTACAAATTCCTTGTGATGATGCTCTTCGCTGCATTTTTGTAATTTCTCTTCCATAACTTTTCCTTTTACATATGAACATTTATTCATATGTTCATTATACACAGATTACAGAATAAGTCAATAACTAATTTTGAGTTTTATAATATAAAATGAAAAAGACCATAGTCCTCTCGGGACCATAGTCTCTTTCAAAAATAATTATTATCGAACCAATATGGTTTCGCTGCCTGATTCTTTGGTAATTTAGCTTTTCACTACTAATTTCCCATCGGCAACATCAAAGGTGATTGTATCTCCCATGTTAACTTTTCCTTCCAAAATCACTCTGGCTGCAAGGGTCTCAACATTTTTCTGCAGGTACCGCTTCAGCGGTCTTGCACCATATACCGGATTATAACCGTTATCTGCCACAAACTGCTTTGCTGCATCTGTCAAAACAATTTTCAAATCTTTATCTGCCAGACGTTCATTGAGATTTGCTATAATCAGGTCTACAATTCCGCCAATATTGTCTCTCGTCAACGGCTTGAACATAATAATCTCATCCAGTCTGTTCAAAAACTCCGGTCGGAAATGAGATTTTAAATCATTCATTACAAGGTTCTGATTTTCCTCTTTAATATTTCCCTGGTCGTCAATACCCTCAAGCAGATAAGCGGAACCGATGTTGGATGTCATAATCAGAATTGTGTTTTTAAAATCTACCGTTCTTCCCTGAGAATCCGTGATTCGTCCATCATCCAGCACCTGTAATAAAACATTAAAAACATCCGGATGCGCCTTTTCCACCTCATCGAACAATACAACAGAATATGGCTTACGTCTTACATCCTCTGTCAACTGACCGCCTTCATCATATCCCACATATCCCGGAGGCGCTCCAATCAGTCTTGACACACTGTATTTTTCCATATACTCACTCATGTCAATTCTGACCATATTGCTCTCATCATCAAATAGGTTTTCTGCCAGTGCTTTTGCCAATTCCGTTTTTCCCACACCTGTCGGTCCGAGAAACAGAAATGAACCAATCGGTTTACTCGGGTCCTTGATACCGGCTTTGGAACGAATAATAGACTCTGTTATTTTTGTCACTGCCTCATTCTGACCGATAACCCGTTTATGCAATTGTTCATCCAAATGAAGCGTTTTTTCTCTTTCTGTCTCCGTCAGTTTTGCAACCGGTATTCCTGTCCATCTGGAAATTATTCTCGCAATTTCTTCTTCCGTTACACTTTCTCTCAAAAGCGTCAAATCTTTATTCTTTACTGCACTTTCTTCTGCTTCCAATTGTTTTTGAAGTTGTGGCAGCGTGCCGTATTGAAGTTCTGCTGCTTTTTCCAGATTGTATTCGCTCTGAGCTTTTTCTATTTCTTTCTTAACACTTTCAACCTGCTCTCTTAAATCCTGTAATTTTGTAACAGAATCCTTCTCGTTCTCCCACTGGGCTTTTTTGGTATTAAATTCATCTCTCAGTTCTGCCAGTTCTTTCTGAAGTTCTGCAAGTCTCTCCTTGCTCAAATTATCGGTCTCTTTTTTCAGCGCAGCTTCCTCTATTTCCATCTGCATTACTTTTCTTCGAAGTTCGTCAAGTTCTGTCGGCATGGAATCCATTTCCGTCTTAATCAGTGCACAGGCTTCATCTACAAGGTCAATTGCTTTGTCCGGCAGAAATCTGTCTGTAATATATCTGTCTGACAATGTTGCCGCACTGACTAATGCACCATCCTGAATTTTAACACCGTGAAATACCTCATATCTTTCCTTTAATCCACGCAGTATCGAAATTGTATCCTCCACTGTCGGTTCATTCACCATAACCGGCTGAAATCTTCTTTCTAACGCTTTATCTTTTTCGATATACTGTCTGTATTCATCCAGTGTCGTTGCACCAATACAATGTAATTCGCCTCTGGCAAGCATTGGCTTTAACATGTTTCCCGCATCCATTGCTCCATCCGTTTTTCCTGCACCTACAATAGTATGAAGCTCATCAATGAAAAGAATTATTTCACCGTTACTTTTTTTGACATCCTCCAGGACAGCTTTTAATCTTTCCTCAAACTCCCCTCTGTATTTGGCGCCTGCCAACAAGGAGCCTAAATCAAGCGCAAAAATTTTCTTATCTTTTAATCCTTCCGGCACATCACCTCTCACAATACGCTGCGCCAATCCCTCGACCGCCGCGGTCTTACCAACGCCCGGCTCGCCAATTAATACCGGATTATTTTTTGTTTTTCTGGAAAGAATTCTTATAACATTTCTAATCTCGCTATCTCTGCCGATAACCGGATCCAGTTTCTGGTTTCTTGCTCTCTCTACCAGATCCTGTCCATACTTTGACAATGCATCATAGGTTCCTTCCGGATTATCAGAAGTTACTTTGACATTTCCTCTTACGGTCGCCAATGCCCCTAAAAATCTCTCTCTCGTAATTCCATATTCCCTAAATAATTCTTTTACCTCTTTGTTTGGTTTGGCAATCAGCATAAGGAAAATATGTTCAACCGATACATACTCATCTCCCATTCTCTTTGCTTCATCTTCTGCCGAAATCAACACATTATTCAACGACTGACTGATATATGCATTTCCTCCCTGTACTTTCGGTCTCTTTGCAATATACTCTTCCACTCTGTTTCTAAAATGTTCCGGCTGGATTTCCATTTTTTCAATTAACTTAAGAATCAGGCTGTCTTCCAACGTAATAAGACTATAAATTAAATGTTCCTGGTCTATTTCCTGATTGCCGTATTCTGCCGCAATCTTTTCGCAATTCTGAATTGCCTCAATAGACTTTTGTGTAAATTTACTTATGTTCATAATCTTAACCTCCTATCCTGCAAAATTTTTATATCTGGTGTTACATTCTTGCAATAATACTTGTTGTTCATTCCCCATTAATTACATTTTACTCCTAATTTTGATATTTCATTAGATAATCTTTTAACAATTTGTTACATTTTTATTTTAAAAACCCAAATCCCGCAGGCAGCCAAGCTACAGCATCGCATGCACCGCCATAACTGCATTTTCGCGCGAGTGCGCACCCACAGCAGAGCGTTTTTATATAATAGGAAATTCAGAGGATTTTCCTATTATATTAAAAAGCTGCGGACGACGGCATATTTTCAAAACAGCGTTTGGTCAACTGCCATATCTGCTTTAAAAATATTCTGTCCTCCACAGCCTCTTTCCTTATAAGTAGTGTTCCGTCACCACCTTAATTCCTATCAAGATTAAAATAATTCCTCCGGCAATTTCCGCCTTGGATTTATATTTTGCCCCAAACATATTCCCCACAACAACTCCACAGAGCGATATAACAAAAGTCGTAACGCCTATCATAGCAACGGATGCTCCGATAGATACCTCCATTTTATCTCCCATAGTCCCCATGGTGACTCCAACGGCCAGGGCATCTATGCTTGTAGCAATCGCCAACATAAACAGCTCTTTCAGTTTGATTCCTTCATTATCACAACAGTCCTCCTCATCGCCAACAGATTCCCTTATCATATTGCCCCCTATAATTACAAGCAATACCAAGGCAACCCAATGACTGTACTGATTTATATAATTAACAAAATTTACACTGAGTCCATATCCGATCAGCGGCATAATGGCCTGAAAACCTCCAAAAAACAACGCAATTACAAGCCCCTGTTTTAAATCAATCACTTTCATCTTAAGACCTTTGCATATTGATACCGCAAAAGCGTCCATGGATAGCCCTATGCCAATAAAAAATATGTCATCTAATCCCATATTGTACTCCTTATTTGTTTATCTTTCTGCCTTTACCCATTTATTATTTCTTCCAGTGCTTCATACAACGCTTCCATCTCTTTATCTGTTCCTATTGTGATTCTGAGATAATTATCAATTCTTGGCTTTTTAAAATATCTTACATAAATTTGGCGGGATTTCAATTCATTAAAAATTTTTTCTGCCGGTACGAAGCGATGTGAAGCAAAAAGAAAATTGGCTTTAGAATCTGTACAGCGAAATCCCAATGCTTCCAGCCTCTTTTTTGCCTGCTCTCTTGTTGATATAATCTTTGATACAATGCTTTGAAAATAGTTTTCATCCTGAATTGCCGCCACGCCTGCGCAGATAGCCGCCTGATTCATTGTATATGAATTATATGAAAATTTTACAGCCTTCATTGCTGAAATTAATTTCTCGTTACCAAAAGCATATCCGATTCTCATTCCTGCCATAGCCCTTGATTTCGAAAAAGTACGCACCACTAAAAGATTATCATACTTGTCAACAAGGGGCAATGCCGATTCGCCTCCAAAGTCTACATAAGCCTCATCTACAATCACTACAACATCCTGATTCTGCTGAATAATCTCTTCTACCCGGGATAACGGCAATGATACCGCTGTGGGAGCATTTGGATTGGGGAAAATCACACCACCGTTTTTCCTAAAATAATCCTGCGGATTTATTTCGAACTTATCATTTAATGGAATGGTTTCGTATTTTACCTGAAACAAATCTGCCCATACATCATAGAATGAGTAAGTTATATCCGGGAATAAAATCGGTCGTTCTGAATTAAAAAATGTGAGAAATGCCATACCAATCACATCATCTGAACCCACACCCACAAATATCTGTTCCGGCGATACATTGTAGTAATCTGCAATCGCATCTACCAATTTCTTTGCCTCCGGATCCGGATAAAGCCTGAACATTTCCGTATCTATATCCTTTATTGCCCTTTTCACACCCGGTGCCGGCGGATAAGGACATTCGTTTGTATTTAATTTGATTATATCTGTTCCCACAGGCTGTTCCCCCGGAGTATACGGAATGACCTGTCTAACATTTTTTTCCCATGAGTTCATTTTCTCTCCTTTTTTTTACATATCAAAATCCAGACGATTACCAAAAAAACTGCACCGGCAAGCCCTCCCATTGTATCAATGCAGACGTCCGCAGTCTTTGGACTTCTTCCATCTACAAAACTTTGATGAAACTCATCTGTTACCGCATAAACCATACATAGGAAAGCGGAAATTAATAACATTACAAGGCCCGGTCTTTTCATGTTTTGTAATTTTTTAAATGTCAACAAAAAAGCACAAATTAAAACTCCTAAAATTCCATACTCACAAAAATGTCCTGCTTTTCTCACAAAAAAACTTATACTATTGAAAAATTGTTGCTGTTTATCTGCATTGAGACTTTCATAATCCGGTTTTAATATATGCACTACATGTATTGTAATT
>CALWNA010000161.1 GCA_944382505.1 uncultured Lachnospiraceae bacterium | reverse complement strand
ACCTTTTTGCTTGGGGCGACATTCATTTCCGAACGAATATTTCTGATGGAGCGCACAGCTTCTTTGATTGTCTCAACTGCTGTTTCCTCTTTTGCAAAATTATATTCTTCCGTGTACTCAGGCCAGTTAGAAATCATAATGGATTCTTCCTCGTCCTGCAAATTACAGAAAATTTCTTCTGTAATAAATGGCATATATGGATGCAAAAGTTTCAGGGAATCAATTAACACCTTCTGCAAAGTCCACAATGCAGCCTGTTTTGTACTGTCACTATCATTGTACAATCTTGGCTTAACCATTTCAATATACCAATCGCAAAATTCTTCCCAAATAAACTGATAAATTTTGTCGGCTGCAATCCCTAATTCATATTTATCAAGATTTTCTGTCACATCTTTTACTAAAGTGTTAACTTTTGATAAAATCCACTTATCCGCATCGGTAAGATTTTCCGGTTTCATATTGAAATCAATTCCGGTTTCAGGCATATTCATCTGAATGAAACGGGAAGCATTCCAAACTTTGTTTGCAAAGTTTCTACTGGCCTCAACTCTCTCCCAGTAAAAACGCATATCATTTCCCGGTGCATTTCCTGTAATCAGTGTAAATCTCAGTGCGTCTGCACCGTACTTATCAATTACTTCCAATGGATCAATTCCATTTCCCAATGACTTGCTCATCTTGCGCCCCTGGGAATCTCTCACAAGTCCGTGAATCAAAACCGTATCAAACGGTACTTTTCCCGTATGTTCTATTCCTGAAAACATCATTCTCATTACCCAGAACGGAATAATATCATAACCTGTCACAAGCGTACTTGTCGGATAAAAATAATCCATCTCTTCTGTTTTATCCGGCCAGCCAAGTGTTGAAAAAGGCCAGAGTGCTGAAGAGAACCATGTATCTAATGTATCTGGATCCTGCCGCATTTCCCTGCCGCACTTCGGACATACTGCATGGTCATCCTTTGTGACAACCGTTTCTCCGCATTCATCACAGTAGAATGCCGGAATCTGATGTCCCCACCATAATTGTCTTGAAATACACCAGTCACGGATATTCTCTAACCAGTGGTAATATGTCTTGTCAAAATATCCCGGCACAAACTTTGTCTCGCCATTTTTAACAGCGTCTATTGCCGGCTGCGCCAGCGGTTTCATGGAAACGAACCACTGCTTTGAAACTCTTGGCTCTATCGTGGTATGACATCTATAGCATGTACCAACATTGTGGGCATGATCTTCGATTTTCACCAATGCGCCTTCTGCCTCGAGGTCTGCTACAATTGCTTTTCTAGCCTCATATCTGTCCATGCCTGCATATTTTGGATAATCATCCACAATCTTTGCATCATCTGTCATAACGTTGATAATCGGAAGATTATGTCTAAGACCCACTTCGAAATCATTCGGGTCATGGGCAGGTGTAATCTTAACTACACCGGTACCAAAATCAATGCCTACATAATCGTCTGCAACGACAGGAATTTCCCTTCCCACCAACGGTAAGATAACTGTTTTTCCGATAATATCTTTGTATCTGTCGTCATTTGGATTTACGGCAATCGCTGTATCACCAAGTAAGGTTTCCGGCCTTGTTGTTGCAAGCTGAACATAACCGCTGCCATCGGATAATTTATATCTTAAATGCCAGAACTTACCTGCCTGTTCTTCGTATTCCACCTCTGCATCTGAAATAGATGTGAGGCAGTGAGGACACCAGTTGATAATCCTCTCTCCACGGTAAATTAATCCTTTATTATAAAGATTTACAAAAACTTCCTTTACCGCCTTGGAACAGCCTTCGTCCATGGTAAACCTTTCTCTGTCCCAATCACAGGAAGAACCGATTTTCTTAAGCTGTGAGACAATTCTTCCACCATACTGTTTCTTCCAGTCCCAGGCTCTCTCGAGAAATTTTTCTCTGCCGATATCTTCTTTCGTAATTCCCTCTTCTCGCATCTTCTCAACAATCTTTGCTTCTGTCGCAATGGAGGCATGGTCTGTTCCCGGAAGCCACAATGCTTCATATCCCTGCATTCTCTTAAAGCGAATTAAAATATCCTGCATCGTATTATCCAGGGCATGTCCCATATGGAGTTGTCCTGTAATATTTGGCGGTGGCATTACAATCGTAAAGGGTTTTTTACTTCTGTCTACTTCCGCATGGAAGTATTTCTTTTCCTGCCACTTGCTGTACAATCTCTCTTCAATCTCACCCGGATTGTAATTCTTTTCAAATTCTTTCATATTTTTTCTCCTCGTAAATAAGTAATCCTTCTGCAAGGTCATTCTAAAATCAGAAAAACAGCCTTGCTTCTACGGTATCAGCAGGACTGTTTTCCTTTGTATCTTATGCCGGTACCGTCGAAGGGCGAAATCCCGCGGTACCACCTTCATCTTTCACTTATCTTATCCTTTAACGGGGACGAACCGTCAACAGTTACTAATCGTTCACCGCTGCTGCTCCAAAACTACCTTCACAGACACTGCTTTGCAGGGCTTCCACCCTCCCCTGCTCTCTTTGAAAGGTTATCTGCTACTCCTTTTCTTCAACGCATTTACATATATGAAATAATAATAAGTTTTTTCACATTGTTTGTCAACCTGTAAGATTTGATATTCTTTCAATAAGATTTGATATTCTTTCAATAAGATTTTTTATTTTTCCCATTTATACTCCGTCGATTAACTTACCCTGCTTAAAAATCATAACCCCTTCATCACACTCTAAGATTTCTAAATTTTCCTGTTTGGTTATATCAAGCCGTGACAATGGATTTTTTTTACAATCCAGAATACTTAATAATAAGTATTCATTACTAATATCCAATTTCATCAATTGATTTTTGCTGCAATTTAACCAATATAAGCCGGTGAGATTACTGAGATTCAATTCCATAAGCCGGTTTTCTCTGCAGTTTAGGACGGCAATCGTTACATTTGCATTGAGATTCAACTTCGTCAGCCGGTTGGAAGAACAATTAATTTTATTTATTATCCAGATATCTGATCTGCCCAAAGTCAGTGTGGTAAGTTTGTTATGCGAACAGTTCAGTTCTTCCAGACTCACCAAACCTTTTAACTGCAATTTTTTTATCCTGTTATGACCACAAGAAAGAGCGCCCAGATTTTTAAGACCGTTCACTTTTAATATTTTCATTTTATTGCGGGAGCAATACAATATTTCCAATTTTTTCAACTTTCTGACATCTAATTTTTCTATTTTATTTCTACCACACTTTAATTCCCTTAAGTTTGTCAGCCTCCCTAACTCCAGATTTTTAATCCGGTTCATATAACAATTCAAAATTTTCATTTTTTTTATTCTAACAGCATTCAATTTTTTACGTTT
>CALWNA010000160.1 GCA_944382505.1 uncultured Lachnospiraceae bacterium | reverse complement strand
TGCCATATAATTTCAGGCATGGGATTTTTTCTGGCCTGCTCAAAAACGGACTTTCCTATAAAGTAAAAAATTCTACAGAAGACATCTGAAAGGGAATCGTGATATCCTGATAAGCATCTACCATAATTACATCATACTTCTTATCCGATGCTTGAAGATAAGCCCGTCCATCATATGTTGTGACCGGAACTTTATCTGAAAGTTCAAAATATTGTTTTGCAAGTTTTGTGATTTTTTCATCAATTTCCACTCCCACAACATCCACATTATCAAAATACTGTATGCACTGTGTAGCATAGGTTCCCGTTCCCATTCCCAGCACTAAAATGTTGGCGTTATCTGCTGCGTCGGACATCAATGGCGCTGCCAGGGCATAATCATAATACATTCCCGTTAAGGAATCATCTTTCATACGAACAGACTGCACACCAAACAAAACATTTGTGGAAAGAATCGTGCTGTCCTTTGTATCTTTAACCTGAAGGTAATTGTAAACAGACTCTCCTTCATATGTCAGATTATTTTCCCAAAATGCAAAATTATCGGAATGTCCTGTGATACTGCATATAAGAAATAAAATTATGGAAACTGCACAGATTGTCTTTCCTCTTCTGACACTAATGAAATAAATCAATCCCAGTATGAAAAGAATCCCGGAAAATATTAAAAATGTGATAGACGTTCCCACCGCCGGAATTGTCACAAAGGTAGGCAAAAAGGTTCCCAAAATACTCCCTATCGTATTTGCCGCTCCTAAGGTACCCACCGTCTTTCCATTGTCATCTAAACTTTCCACTGTATATTTCACAAGAGATGGGGTAACCGTTCCCAAAAGAAACAGCGGATATACAAAAATGACCATACAGGCAATAAAGGCTGCCGCAATCAAAAAATTGGTATTGATTGTCAAAATTAAAATTCCTGATATTCCTACAATAATGTATTTTTCTACAACAGGAATCGCCGCAATCCATATAGCAGCTATCATCAGACGCTTGTAAAGTTTATCCGGATTCGGATTTTTATCTGCACTTTTTCCACCCCACACATTTCCCAATGCCATGGCAATCATAATGGTACCGATAATAATTGTCCATACAATCTGAGAAGAACTGAAATAGGGTGCCAAAAGTCTGCTTGCACCAAGCTCCACTGCCATAACAGACATTCCTGCAAAAAATTCCGTCATGTAAAGGTAGTACTTATTTTTTTAAATATTTGCTCTATCCATTTTTCCATCCTTATTTTTCAGAACAGAATTTTACTTCTTTTCCCTCTAATATCATATTTGTTGTTCTCACAGCACACATCTTTCCACACATGGAGCATGTATGGCGGTCTGCAGGAGGGGTGCTTTCAAAATATTCTCTGGCTTTCTCTCCATCAATTGCGATTTTGAACATTTCTTCCCAGTCCGTCTCATATCTTGCTTTTGCCATTGCATTGTCTGCATCCATGGCATGTGGAACGCCTTTTGCGATATCTGCTGCATGGGCTGCAATTTTGCTTGCCATAATTCCTTCTTTTACATCATTCAAATCAGGAAGTCTCAAATGTTCTGCAGGTGTCACATAACATAAAAAATCTGCTCCATTTGCCGCTGCAATTGCTCCACCAATGGCAGATGTAATATGGTCGTATCCCGGCGCAATATCTGTTACGAGTGGTCCTAAAACATAAAACGGTGCATTGTGGCAAATTCTTTTTTGCAGTTTCATATTTGCTGCAATCTCGTTCATTGCCATATGTCCCGGTCCTTCCACCATAACCTGAACATCCTTTTCCCATGCTCTTTTTGTCAGTGCACCAAGTTCAATCAATTCAGAAATCTGTCCTGCATCTGTACTGTCGTCAAGACACCCCGGTCGTAATGCATCCCCTAAACTAATGGTTACATCATATTCTCTCAATATGTCCAGTACTTCATCATAATATTCATAAAATGGATTTTCATTTCCCGTCATCATCATCCATGCAAAGAGCAATGAACCACCACGGGATACAATATTCATTTTGCGGGGATCTCTGCGAAACGCTTCCACCGCTCGACGGTTTATCCCGGCATGAATCGTCATAAAGTCAACCCCTTCTTTTGCATGAGCTCTTACAACACGAAGAAAATCTTTTGCTGTAATTTCCAGCAAATCCTTCTCCAAATATCCAATGGCATCATACATTGGCACTGTTCCAATCATTGCAGGAGAACGCTTTATCAATTCTGTACGGAAAGTATTTGTCTTTCCATAGTTACTTAAATCCATAATTGCTTCCACGCCATATTGAATTGCCATATCAACCTTTTTCATTTCTACATCGTAATCTTTACAGTCTCCTGAAATTCCAAGATTGACATTGATTTTTGTCCTAAGTCCGCTTCCGATTCCCTCCGGTGATAATGATGTGTGTCTGACATTCGCAGGAATCGCTACCACACCATCTGCTACTTTCTGACGTAATACTTCTACATCCATATGTTCTTTCGCCGCAACAATTTCCATCTCTGGTGTAATTATTTCCTTTTTTGCTGCTTCCATTTGTGTTGCATATTCTCTCATTTTCTTCTCCTCTCGTTGCTTCAACAAGTTATATGCATAGTCTGGCGGATCTGCCCCATGCCCTAAATCAAACATGACAGACAATTTGCCCCCCAGATTCTACATTTTAATTGTATCACCACTTATTCCATTTACTGTGAACGTTTTCCCACCTAAAAATAGGAGCTACCTGACGGTAACTCCCAACTTTTGTGATTTTTCTTCTATCATATATCTGTTTATGATTACTCCATTCCTTCGTTAGCATTGTCTAAATCAGGTTGTCGGGTCGAAAGTCACACTTTCCTCTCAGCCTGTATACAAGCTCCCCTGTTCACTTATTTTTTTCTTAATTTTAACACCATGTCTTTTTATAGTCAACATAGCAAAACCATAATAAGTAATTTTATCTTCTGTCACCGTTTCCCTCAATACCTGAGCTGGTTTTCTTTGTTTAGATACGTTAAATCTTGTGTGACAAAAAGTCTAATTTTTCGCCTGATTTGCTTTGCGAATTGTAATTTCCCCTGATAACTTGGAAATATTATCACCACCGGAAACCACGCTTCCCAGCTCATATAATCCGGATGCCGAACTACCGGCTTTGTAAAACATCACCACATCTCCCCACGGTGCATAATAAGCCAATGAGCCGCTCTTTCCGTCAGACTTTGGCACACCGTTTGTATTTAACGCTGTCTTCGGATAAAATATTTTCTCATTATTACTGAAATTTTCCACCTGAACCGTCAACGGAAGCTGTTCATATAATTCTTTTGCTGCCCGGCTATCATTTAACTGATACATCACTGTATATTTATCAGACTTTATCTCAATCATTAAATTTCCCTCTGTTGCAGAAGGGTAGTGTCAAATACTACCTATTTTTTTGTTCCAAAATATAATATAAACCTTGATTTTACGGGAAATCTGAAATAAAAAGAGCATTGACCTCCCTTTTCTGGTATAATGTCCTCGACCAAAATTCCA
>CALWNA010000159.1 GCA_944382505.1 uncultured Lachnospiraceae bacterium | reverse complement strand
AACCGTCTCCTAAAGGAAGAATCGTCTGCACAATTCCTTTGCCAAATGATTGTGTCCCAACAATTGTCCCTGCCTTAAAATCCTGAATCGCACCTGCAAATATTTCCGATGCGCTGGCACTGTTTTCATTCTGAAGAACTACCATTGGCATATCCAGATACGTAGCGTCGGATGTCTGTTTTTCCTCATTTCCATACTTATCTTTTGTATATACGAGGGTTCCTTCCGGAAGCAGATCATCTAACATCTCACACACTATATTGTACAAACCGCCCGGATTGTCACGAATGTCAAATATAACGGCCTCCATTCCCTGCGTTCTCAAATCATCCAGCGCCTCTGTAAACTGATCATAAGTAACTTCTTCAAACTGACTGATCTGAATATAGCCGATTCCCTTCTTCTTATCCAGCATTTGATATTCCACGGTGGGAACATTTACTTCATCCCTTGTAATCGTCAAATCGATATATTGATCCTGAGAACTTCTGTATACAGTTATGTTAACCTGTGTCCCCTTATCTCCTTTCATTTTTGAGACCACATTGTCCAAATCTTCTCCGGTAACTTCGCTGCCTTCGACTTTATAGATTACATCTCCGTCTTCCATGCCTGCCTTGTCAGCAGGAGCGTCAGTAAACACCTTAACGGCTGTTATAATTCCGGTTTCTGCATTCTGAGATACGAGAGCACCGATTCCATAATATTTTCCTGAAGTTTCTTCCAGCAATGCCGCATATTCTTCCGCGGTATAGTAAACAGAATACGGATCGTCCAAGCCGGACAAAAGTCCCTTATAAACGCCCTCCTGCAGCTTTTCTTTATCTATTTCCTCCAGATAATATGCATCGATAATTTTCTCAATTGTATTTATCTTACTCTCCGTGCTTTCACTTACCGTCTGGTCTGTAATATCCTTCTTTGAGAAATACACACCGGCTCCAATGCTTGCAACCACAACTGCCATTGCCAGCATTCCTAACAGAAATCCCGGTAGAAAACGACTTTTACTCTTTTTCATTTATTCTCCTTACTAACCACTTATTTGTTCCTGAAATCCGGACTAATTTCCCACGTAGTTCCACGGACTTACATAGGCTCCATTCTTTCTGACACTGAAATGAAGATGATTTCCCGTGGAAGAACCTGTGGTTCCAACAAGTCCGATTGTCTGTCCCGCACTCACGCTTGTACCTGCTGACACAAGCAGCGCAGACATATGCATATAAACAGTATATACACCGTCGCCGTGATTAATTCCTATCCAGTTTCCGGCCGACGAACTATAATTTGACCATTCCACTGTTCCGGATGCCGCCGCCACAACCGGTGTGCCTGCCGGAGCGGGAATATCGATACCGGAATGGAATGTGGATGCGCCCGAAAACGGATCACTTCTGTATCCAAAATCTGAGGATACTGTTGAATATCCCGGACATGGCCATGTAAATCCGGACACCGTTGCCGTATGTGACGGCGTAGATGACGGTGCTGTTGTGGACGGAGTATTGTTTGCCACACTGCTTGCTTCTCTCCGTGCCTGTTCCTCCGCAGCTTGTTTTGCCGCCGCAATACTTTCCTGCTCTGCCGCTGCAACTCTCTGTTCCTGAGCGCTGATTTCCGATTCCAGTTCGCTTGCTATATCCACATTCTGTGCAATTAAGTTTTCATAGGATGCAAGTTCATTCTTCTTGGATTCTGAAAGGCTTTCCAGTTTTGCCTGATCGTTTTCCTGCTGTTCCTGCATGGCCACAAGATTTTGCTCTTCCGTCTCAAGTGTTGATTTTGCGTCTGCAATCTCTTTTCTTGTGGTTTTCAGCTTTTCGAGCATTTGTCTGTCGTACTGTGACAACTCTGTTATGTACTCAGCCTTATTCAAAAAATCTGTAAAGCTGCTGGAATTCAGCAACAGATCCAGCATTTGGCTTTCTCCGTTTTCATACATATATTTGATTCTCAATTTCATGTCTTCGTACTGCTGCGTAATGCTTTCCTGCGCTTTTTCCAGTTTTTTCTGGGTCTTTTCAATTTTTGACTGGGTTTCTTCCAATTTCTGAGTTGTTTCATAAAGCTCTGTTGCCAGTGATGTCAACTGCTTATCCACCTGATCGATAAACTCTTCTGCCTCTGCCTTGGAAGCCTCCAGATCCTCCTTTTGGCTTTCTGCCTCCTGCTTCTGATTATTCAAATCATTCAGCTTGTCCTGTTCGCTTTCAACATCGGCAAAAGAATACGAATATGTCGCTGTAATTGTGAGAACCACCGTCAACACTATGCTCAGTATCCTTGAAATCTTTCTCATATGTTTTTTCTCCTCTATACTTTTAAATGTTTTCTGAGAGAAAGTGCCGAACCTATCAGCCCGATACCTGCTCCGATTCCCAATCCCAAAGGAATCAATATTGTAAATATGTCATTGACCGGCGCAAACGGAATACTTTTTGCCATGACGCCAAACCGGTTCATTACAAAATCTATCAGTCTTGAATATATCAGCCTGATAATGACAAGGGGAATTGCCGAACCCACAAGCCCTATGATTACCCCTTCTATCACAAAAGGCGCCCGGACAAAACTGTTTGTTGCTCCAATCAGTTTCATAATCTTTATTTCATGTTTTCGGACAGAAATACCAATCATAACAGTATTGCTGATAAGGAAAATTCCCACTCCCAAAAGGATAATAATTAAAGCTACCGAAATATATCCCAACAATCGGCTGATATTCGTCAATGTATCTTTTGCCTGTTCGGAATGTTTTACTTTTCTGACCCCCTCCACAGCTTCCATCTTTTCTATAAATGCATCCTGATCATTTATATTTTTAAGATATACCGTATATGACGCGGAATCAGCCAGAGGATTATCCTCGGCAAATCCTTCTGCAAGTTCAGGATCCTCTGCAAAATAATCATCCTTAAACCCTTCCCAGGCTTCTTCTGCAGATGTAAAAGTATATTGATCCACCATTTCATCTGCTTTTATCTGTTCTCCAATGGCGTCAATTCCCGCCTGATCCAAACCGTTGTCAAAAAATATGGTAATCCCTATCTGTTGTTCTAATCTTTTTTCAATGTAGTTTACATTAATTATCAGAGAAAAAATTACTCCGATTAGGAAAACACAGGCAGCGATTGTTCCGATAGATGCCAATGAAAACAATTTGTTTCTCTTTATATTTACAAGCCCCTGTTTGAGGCAGTATGCTATTGTTCTTATGTTCATTTTATTCCTCCACCTTGCTGTCGCTTACTTTGACACCTTTTTTCATTGTAATTACTCTCTTATTCATTTTTTTCACAATATCCATATTATGTGTAACTACAATAACGGTGGTTCCCTGTTGATTGATTTTATCCAATAATTTCATAATTTCCCATGAATTTACGGGATCAAGATTTCCGGTAGGCTCATCTGCCAGCAATATATCCGGCTTGTTTACCAGTGCTCTGGCAAGAGCGACTCTCTGCTGTTCTCCACCGGACAGTTCGTTTGGATTGGAACGGTACTTTTCTGACAGCCCCACAAGAGACAGAACTCTTGTCACATTCTTCTTTATTTCCCTTGGCGGTACTCCGATGACTCTCTGTGCAAATGCAATATTTGCATAAACATCCCTGTCCTGCAAAAGCCTGAAATCCTGAAAAACCACTCCGACGTTTCTTCTGTATTTCGCCACCCCTCTTGATCTCAGTTTTGAGAGGTTTACATTATTAACTTCTA
>CALWNA010000158.1 GCA_944382505.1 uncultured Lachnospiraceae bacterium | reverse complement strand
ATCCGGGACAGATTAAAGTAAATGTTGTGAGGGAATCAAGAGCCATAGATTACGCAAAATAAATAATCTACAATTACAAGAGGAATGTGTGATACGCATTCCTCTTATTTAATATCAAGAGGAAGTCTCATGTATCCTCTTGATATGATTTCTTCTGTTGATGCTCTGGAGAAGATATTTTGACACTTTTTCGTAATATGGTATACTTTAAAGAAAACATAATTGGAGGTTTGTAATGGCGATATTAGGTTTTATTGGAATGGGAAATATGGGAAGCGCTCTCTTAAAAGGAACAAAAAAAATCTTTGGAGATGACATTGTGTTTCATGACGGGTCAGAACAAAGGATGAAAGAAATATCCGGGCAGGAAGGTGTGAAGGCATTAAAAACAAACAGTGATGTCGTCCGTGAAGCAAAATATATTATATTGGCTGTGAAGCCTCAGATATTTGAAGAAGTTTACGGTGATATAAACAAAACGCTGACAGATGAAAATATTATTATTTCTTTAGCACCTGGGATTACGGTGGAACAATTAAAAAATAAAATAAATACAGAAAGAATTGTCAGAACGATGCCAAATACACCGGCTATGGTGGGAGAAGGTATGACAGGAATATGTTATGATGAAAGAAAATTTACAAGTGAAGAAGAAGATGTTATCAATAAAATATTTTCAAGCGTGGGACGTGTGAAAAAAGTGGAAGAAAAGCTTATTGACAGCATTGTCTGTGCCAGTGGAAGTTCACCTGCTTATGTGTTTATGTTTATTGAGGCTTTGGCAGATAGTGTCGTAAAATGCGGTATGTCGAGAAATGACGCCTATGAATGTGTGGCTCAGACAGTTTTAGGTTCAGCGAAACTTTTGCTTGAAACAGGAAAACATCCGGGAGTATTGAAAGACATGGTATGCTCTCCGGGAGGCACGACGATTGCAGGCGTTGCCGAATTAGAAAAAAACGGCTTTAGAAAAGCAATTTTTGAAGCAACAGACGCATGTTTCGATAAATGTAAAAATATATCTTAATGAAAAAACTGATATGATTGTTACAAAGTTTTATGGAGATTCATTATGAAAGAATTTAAGAGAATTGGCAGAGAAGTAGTATATCAGGGCGCAATTATTGATTTTTGTAAAGATGATATTATTACTCCAAAGGGAAATCATGTAAAATGGGACTATTTAAAACATAAAGGTGCTGCGGCAATTATTCCGGTAATGGATGACGGCAGAATACTTATGGTACGCCAGTGGAGAAATGCAATAGACAGATTTTCTCTGGAAATTCCTGCCGGCGGAAAAGATGGAGAAAATGAGCCAACCTTAGAATGCGCATCCAGAGAGCTGGAGGAAGAGACGGGATACAAGTCGGATGACATTCATTTTCTTCAGACGATTGTACCTGCCATAGCTTACTCCGGTGAAAAAATAGATGTCTATGTTGCGTTCCATTTGCAGAAATCCCATCAGCATCTGGATCCGGATGAGGATATTACGCTGGAAATGTATACGGTTCAGGAGCTGATTGAAAAAATTATTTCAAACGAAATCAATGACTCGAAAACAATCGCATCTATTCTGACATATTATTATAAGTATTGTAATTAAATATATGTTTTTCCAATATAATATATAAAATATATTTTGGAATCCGAAATGAAAAATAGAGCAATTTGGACAAACTATAAAATCTATGCCTTCATATTGGGAATTATAGCCGGAACGTTGGTCTATAACCTTATGGGCATGGATTTTTCTTTTTCAATGATTCATAAAATTGAAATAAATAATTTCGCAAAATCATATTTATATTTGTTGACAAATAACATAAAGTTTCTGGTTTTTATCTTTGTGATTTCTTTTTTTAAGATAAAGAACAAAATAGTTGTTTTTATTGTTTTTAATCAGGCATTCATATTATCCGGGGCAATTACAATGTCTATCTTGTCTGAAAATATTATTTTACTTTATTCCATACCTTTGATAATTGCAAAAATGGTTTCTTCGATAATTATGTTTCATGACAGCAAGCCCATATTGAACAGAGGCTTGAGTGTGGCAGTTATCATGATTGGTGTTTTTATTGAAAATATTTTTTTGACAAAATTTTAAAAAAGTTTTTACAATATATTGTGTTATTTTTACATCGTATTTTCCATATGTTGTGTAATTATTATGTAACCCAAATTTCTTCGCAAAACAACCTGAAAAATGTGTTTGATTTTAGGGGAAAAGCCTTATATAATAATAACCATAACTCTATTTTATATAGAGTAAAGCGAGGAAAAAATGCAAAATATAATTGAAGAATTCATTTTACAATTACATAATGAAAGGAATACTTCAAGCAACACAGAGATTTCGTACAAAAGAGATCTTAAAAAACTTTTCGAATATTTAAACGACAGAAACATAATTGATGTAACACTTATTTCAAAAAAGAATTTGGAAGATTACATAGCATATTTGAATAAGCTGGGGCGGGCTGCAACTACAGTGTCCCGCAATATTGCATCAATGAAAGCTTTTTTTGGGTATTTGCATGACAAGGGCATGATAAATTCTAATCCTGCGTCAGAGTTAAAAGCGCCTAAAATCAAAAAAAAGATGCCGGAAATATTGTCTATTAATGAAGTTGATGCGTTGCTTAAGCAACCGTCCAGAAACACACCAAAAGAATTGCGCGATAAGTCTATGTTGGAGTTACTTTATGCTACCGGCATGCGGGTTACTGAGCTTATCACATTGAGAACAGATGATGTTAACATAAAATTGGAGTACATCGTCTGCCATGACAGAAAAAGAGAGCGTATGATTCCGTTTGGAACAGAGGCAAAAAATGCGCTTGTAAAATATTTGAATCAGGGCAGACCATTATTGTTGGGAGAAAATAAGGAAAGTCATATTTTATATCCCAATTGTTCCGGAGGAGAGATGAGCAGACAGGGATTTTGGAAATTAATAAAATCCTATGGCAAAAAAGCGGGTATTAAATCTGAGATTACACCACATACGTTAAGACATTCCTTTGCCGCCCATCTCGTGGAAAACGGAGCGGACTTAAAAGCGGTACAGGAAATGATGGGACATTCTGATATTTCCACTACCCAGATATATATGACTTCCGGTAACAAGAGAGTCCGGGAAGTCTATGCAAAAGCACACCCGAAAGCATGACGTATAACGTTGAATAACAAAAACAGCATTTGGAGACAGATAATATTTCCAAATGCTGTTTTTTATAATTAAGATAAAAGTTTATTATTTTATGCCTCTTCAGCGATTGTGTACAGTAATTGTTCGGTGTCTTCCCAACCGAGACATGGATCTGTTATGGATTTTCCATAGCAGTGTTCGTCAATTTTTTGGTTTCCTCCAACAATATAACTTTCAATCATAAGTCCCTTAACAAATCCCCGGAGATTTTCAGAGTGTTTACGGTTATGCATAATTTCTTTGGCAATCCGTATTTGTTCCATGTATTGTTTGTTGGAATTGGAATGGTTACAGTCTATAATGAGTGCAGGATTGGCAAATCCTTTCTTCATATACATTTCATAGAGGTTGACCATATCTTCGTAATGATAATTTGGAATACACTGCCCATATTGGTTCACAGCTCCTCTTAAAATTGCATGTGCTAAATCGTTTC
>CALWNA010000157.1 GCA_944382505.1 uncultured Lachnospiraceae bacterium | reverse complement strand
AAATAAAATATATTTTATTTATAAATGTAATACTCTGTCTTTAATTTCCTGTGTTCTTCCCTGATTCCAGAATTGCGTGCCAATATAGCCGCAGGTTCTTCTTGCAACACTCATCTTATCCTGATTTCTGTTGCCGCAGCTTGGACATTCCCAAATCAGTTTTCCGGATTCTTCATCTTCCACAATCTGAATTTCTCCGTTGTATCCACAGCATTCACAATAATCCGATTTTGTGTTCAATTCAGCATACATAATATTGTCATAAATAAACTTCATAACTTCGATGACAGCCTCAATATTGTCCTGAAGATTCGGAACCTCAACATAGCTGATAGCTCCCCCCGGCGAGAGTTTCTGAAATTCCGATTCGAATTTCAGTTTACTGAAAGCATCTATCTTTTCTGTCACATGAACATGATAGCTGTTTGTAATATAATTCTTATCCGTAACCCCCTTAATGATGCCAAATCTTTTCTGAAGACATTTTGCAAACTTATAAGTTGTGGATTCCATCGGTGTGCCATAAACAGAATAACTGATGTTTTCTGCTTCTTTCCACTCTTTGCACTTGTCATTTAAGCGCTGCATAACTTTAATTGCAAATGGCTTTGCCTCAGGATCTGTATGAGATTTTCCTGTCATTCTCACACACATTTCATAAAGTCCTGCATATCCAAGAGAAATCGTGGAATATCCATTGAACAGTAACTTGTCAATTGTCTCACCTTTTTTGAGACGCGCCAAAGCACCATACTGCCAAAGAATCGGTGCGACATCGGAAGGTGTACCGAGAAGTCTTTCATGTCTGCACCGAAGTGCTCTGTGGCAAAGTTCCAGTCTCTCATCAAGAATTTTCCAGAATAAATCCATATCCCCATTGGAAGAACAAGCCACATCCACAAGATTGATAGTCACAACACCCTGATTAAATCTTCCATAAAACTTGTAACTTCCGTCAGGATTTCTCTGACTGTCTTCTACGGTTAGGAAGGAACGGCATCCCATACATGTATAGACATTGTCATTTTTTAACTCCCGCATTACTTTCGCGGAGATATAGTCAGGAACCATTCTCTTCGCTGTACACTGCGCAGCCAGAACCGTAAGATTCCAATACTTGGAATCCGGTGTGACATTATCTTCATCCAACACATAGATAATCTTAGGAAAAGCAGGTGTAATCCACACGCCTTTTTCATTTTTAACTCCCTGAATTCTCTGTTTCAGAACTTCCTCAATCAAAGTTGCAAGGTCATCTCTTGTCTGCCCCTCCGGAACTTCGTCCAGATACATAAACATTGTAACAAACGGTGCCTGACCGTTACATGTCATCAGTGTAATCAACTGATACTGAATTGTCTGAATTCCTCTGTTGATTTCGTCTTTCAATCTCTTTTCAACTATCTTCTTGACCTGTTCGTCAGAATAATCGATTCCGATTTCTTTGCTTTCCGCCAAAACTTCCTTTGTAATCTTCTCTCTGCTGACCTGCACAAACGGAGCCAAATGCCCTAATGAGAAAGACTGTCCGCCATACTGATTGCTGGCAACCTGGGCAACAATCTGGGTCGTCACATTACATGCAGTATAGAAACTGTGCGGCGTATCAATTTTGGTCTCAGAAATGCAGGTTCCATTCTGCAACATATCCTCAAGATTAATCAAATCACAATTGTGTTCTTTCTGTGCAAAATAATCTGAATCATGGAAGTGAATAATCCCCTGCTCGTGAGCCTGCACAATATCTTCCGGCAATAAAATACGCTTCGTTAAATCTTTGCTGACCTCACCGGCCATATAATCACGCTGTGTAGAATTAATCGTAGGATTTTTATTAGAATTTTCCTGCTTTACTTCTTCATTAATCTGCTCAATCAGGGAGAGAATGCCATCATCTGTGGTATTAGCTTTCCGGGCAAGCTCTCTGGTATACCTGTATCTTACATATTTCTGTGCCACTTCATAACCACGCATCTCCATGATTCCACGTTCAACCATGTCCTGAATATCTTCTACGGCAACTGCATGATTGGCTAACATGATTTGATTTTCAACCACTTTTCCCACTGCTGCAATCTGATATTCGTTCAATTTATGAATCGGTTCTATTTCGTTATTGGCTTTTCTAATGGCGTTAAGAATTTTGTTGACATCAAATCTTACTTCCTCGCCATTTCTCTTAATAACCTTCTGTGTTCTTACTTCCATTTTTCCTCTCCTGTTTTATTTATATTGTAACATTTTTCACCAAAAACACAATATCTTGTGTTTGCTTTCTCAATTATAGCACAATATATTCTATTTTGTATAGTGGCGATTGTAATATTTTTGAAAAAATTTCTTGCTCTTTTTTAATATTCTACGCTGTTTTTAATTTGTCAAATCCCCGAAATACCTTGCGAATTACTACAATAGAAATCACTGCCGCTATAAAATCTGCAATAGGTGCGGCATACATAATTCCATCTACACCCTGATATCCTGCCTTTATGAAAATGAGCGGCAATACAACAATGAGCGGAAGCAGGAAAATAATCTGTCTTGTCAGGGATAAAAACGTTCCCTTGTTCGGTTCACCGATTACAGTACAAAATGTGGACGTAATTGGCTGTATTCCATTTAAAAATGTCATGAACAAAAATATTCGAAAGAATTTTTCTGCAAATATAAAATATTCCTCCGTGCCCGAACCGAATATTCCAATAATCTTTAATGGGAATAGCTGAAATGCCAGGAATGCAATAACGGAAATTGCCGTATTACATGTGACTGCAATTTTATATGTCTTTTTTACTCTGTCATATTTTTGCGCGCCTCTGTTAAAGCTGGCAATCGGCTGAATTCCCTGCGCCACACCAATGCATATTGAGAAGTACAATTGGTTTACTTTCATAATAATACCTGAGCAGGCCAATGGAATCGATGCTCCGTATACCGACAGTGCTCCATAGTAAGTCAGAGACTTGTTCATTACAATCTGAACAACCATCATTGCCAGTTGATTAAAGCACTGTGCCATTCCAAGACGCAACGTCCTCAGTGTGGTATAGCGGCGCGGTCTTAAATGTCTTCTCTCTATTTTTGCAGTCTTATAATGAGCAAAATACCATACGACCATTGCAAATGATACAATTTGTCCGATTACAGTAGCAATTGCCGCACCTGCCATTCCTTTCCCCATTATCATAACAAACAGGTAATCCAGAATTACATTTAAAAGGGCTCCTGCCAGATTACAATACATAGAAAACTTTGGACTTCCGTCTGCTCTTACAAGATGGGAACCTCCATTTGCAAGAATTACGAACGGGAAACCAATTGCCGTAATACTCACATATTCTCTTGCATAAGGAAGTACATTATTCGGCGCTCCGAAAAATTTCAAAAGAGGTTCTAAAAATATTAGCGAGAATATTGTAATTATGACACCAATAGTCAACATCACAGTAATTGCATTGCCCACAAAATATATCGCTTTTTTCCTGTTGCCCGCTCCCATATTCAAATTAAAACTGGCAGCGCCTCCTACGCCAAAAGCCAGTGAAGTGGCAAGACACATCGTGGAAAGAGGAAATGCAATATTTGTAGCCGCATTGCCCAGTTCTCCTACAGTTCTGCCAATAAAAAACTGATCTACAATATTATAAAGAGAAGTGACCAGCATGGAAATAATACTTGGTACTGCAAATTTTCTAAGTAGTCTTCCGATTGGTTCTGTTCCCAGTGGATTATCTAAATTATCTTTTTTCATTTATCTTCCTCACAAAATTTTTCATAGATTTTTTGCTGTATGATGACCTTTGATATTTTGTCACAATTTTTAATTATATAGTCATTTTTTCTCATTTTCAATACGGATACAAAACAATTTTCACCGTTATTTGCTTGTATTACTTTTGTCTGCTATGTTATAATCAACCATGACTTTAAATATTAGTCAAAAAAGTAACATATAATATTTTACATTTTACTTTACAGGAGTTTTTATGAGAGGAATATATTCAAACAAAACAGAAATTCGCCATAAAGTATTTACGGAAATAGCCCGCATGGCATATGATGGCAGCGATTTATCCCACATCGAAGACTTACCTTATGAAATTGTTCCGGGAGAAATCGGAAAATACTATGATAATATTTTCTTAGAACGTGCAATTGTAGGGGAACGGCTTCGTGCCACAATGGGACTTCCAATCAGAAAAATATCGGAACATGCACCTCTTTCTGACGGGATTGATGCCAGTGCCATTGACGAGAAATATTATGACCCGCCGCTGATAAATATCATTAAATTTGCATGCCATGGCTGCCCCGAAAATCGTGTATTTATTACAGATGCATGCCAAGGATGTCTGGAGCATCCATGTATTGAGGTCTGCCCTAAGAATGCAATTCATATGGAAAATGGCAGGTCTGTCATCGACGAAGAAAAATGTATTAAGTGCGGCAAATGTCTTAACGCATGCCCATACAATGCAATCGTAAGGCAGGAACGTCCCTGTGCCAAAGCCTGTGGAATGAAAGCAATAAAATCCGACAAATACGGACATGCCGATATTGATTACGACCTGTGTGTATCCTGTGGGATGTGTCTGGTAAGCTGTCCTTTCAGCGCTATCGTTGATAAAAGTCAGATTTTCCAGACGGTACTGGCTTTAAAAAGCGACACACCGATATATGCAGCCATTGCGCCTTCCTTTGTTCACCAATTTGGAGAGAATGTTTCCTCCGAGATGGTTCGGGCGGCACTGAAAGCTGCCGGTTTTGAAGATATGGTGGAAGTTGCAATCGGTGCAGATCTTTGCGCTATTCAGGAAGCCGCCGATTTTATGGAGAATGTGCCCGAAAAGCAAAAATGGATGGGGACTTCCTGCTGTCCTGCCTGGTCCGTAATGGCAAAGAAAACGCTTCCGGAATATGCCAGCTACATTTCCATGTCACTTACACCAATGGTTCTTACTGCAAGAATGATAAAAAAACAGCATCCGGACTGTAAAGTTGTTTTTATCGGACCATGCGCCGCAAAAAAATTAGAAGCAAGCCGGCGTTCCGTTCGAAGTGACGTGGACTTTGTCCTTACATTTGAGGAAATGATGGGCATATTTGATGCAAAAAATATAAACTTTGAAGAACTTGAAGTTGAGCCTCCGCTTCAGACCTCCAGCGCTCTTGGAAAAGGATTTGCCTCCAGCGGCGGTGTCGCCAAAGCTGTTG
>CALWNA010000156.1 GCA_944382505.1 uncultured Lachnospiraceae bacterium | reverse complement strand
GGACCGCAATGATAATCCCGGCAATTGTGGATATTGCATTCGAATGGAGCAATGCCTTCACCCCCCAATAACTGCCAAAACATCCTGCCCCCATTATAACAGAACAGAAAAACGGTTTTAAAAATGTCTCCTTAAAATCCTGATGATATCCAAGATATTTTTTAATTGAAAATGCATTTAAAACAGATACCGTTGCTCCAAAAAGGAAATCACCAATGACCACCGCATATATATCAAGCCGAAACACGATTAATAGCACCGGTAAAATAATCAAATGTAATCCGAGAGCAATCGCCGAATTTTTGATTGGGATTTTCAATTTATCAATTCCCTGCAAGATGGCATTACTAATTGTGGAAAGAGAAAATGAAACTACTGTAAATATGCTAAACAACATTATCAAAGATGTGGAGCCTGCCTTTTCCCCAAAAAGCAAAAGATTAATCGGTGCTCCTAGAACAGACAATCCCATTCCACAGGGAAATGCTATCAACATTGAAAATTTAAGAGCAAGGTCAATCTTATTCTTCACAACGCTTTTGTCTCCCGCTGTGTAGGATCTGACCAGCGACGGAACAATCGCCGTAGAAAGGGCTGATGCAATTGCTATTGGCATTGTGGTAAGCGTTCTGTAATATCCGCTATATACACCGTAACTTGCATTTCTTACCGTTTGCTCTACGGAAAATACGCCATCCATTATATTTTGATAGATAAAACTGTCTAAAAGATTCCCTATATTGTATATGGTTGTACTTAATAAAACCGGAGTAATGGTAAAAATGATTACTTTTGTAATCGTTGAATAACTGTCTGTTGATTTCGTGGAATCTGACAACATCTGTGATTTTATACTTCCGTAATATTTCCATAAAATGAAGCACATTACAAGAAGCGCAACAATCGCACCTACAAGTGTTCCCAAAGTTCCTCCGGCGGCTGAATAAGAGTCTTTCAGCACATTTGCTTCACTTTCAATTTTCGAAAGCGTAAAACCATACATTCCTAATTCATATGCTGCGATTACACTGACAATTCCGTTTGCTATCTGTTCAAATATCTGGGAGATGGCGGTGGGAGCCATATTCCCCATTCCCTGAAAGTATCCCCGGAGCACACCGAGTACACATGCGACGGTAAGCGTAGGGGCCAGAACTTTAATAACAATTCCGATTGGCGCCGTTTTATAAAATGTCACTGCAATCCAATCCGCCCCGAAAAAAGCAAACAGACCAAAAAAGCATCCTAAGATCAAGGCATAAAATAAGGCACCTTTAAATACTTTATGAGCGTTTCTGTATTGATTCTTCTGCAATTTTTCAGATACGATTTTGGATACTGCCAAAGGCATACTCTGAGAAGAAAGTAATATCAATATATTGTATGCATCATATGCCTGATTATAATATCCCAGTCCAGTAGGACCCAAAATGCGGTTTAAGGGAATGCGGTATATTAAGCCGATTACTCTGACCATAATTCCGGCAAATGCCAAAATGCTTCCCTGAATTACAAAACTTTTTTTATTTATTTTACTTCCCATTTCATTGTCCTTTCATATCTGCCTGCGAAAATCCCGCCGGAAGTAATTCACGAACTCTATACTCTTTAATTTCTTTATTATTTGTCACGACAACAATACCGTCGCTCATAAATTCATTCATAACCTGCCTGCATATGCCGCATGGCATTGTATAGTCCCCTGATGAACTTACAATTGCGATTTTTTCAAGTTTTTTATTCCCCTCACTTACAGCTTTCAATATAGCACATCTTTCTGCACAGATTGTAGCGCCGTAAGATGCATTTTCTATATTACATCCGGTATAGATTCTGCCATCCGCCAGCAAAGCTGCGCCAACTTTAAAATTACTATATGGCGCATATGCGTTCTCCATGGCTCTGTAAGCGAAATCAATCAATTCTTTATTTCCCATATTATTTGCTCATATTTACATTATCAGAGTATTCATTCTGAACCATGCAAATCCATGTCTTTCCTGTATTTAAAGTAATTTCATTGCCTTCTTTGTCGTAATATTTGGTCTGCCCTTCTGTTTCGTCTTTTTTCCATGTCACTTTTTCGGCCTTACCACGGGTAATAAACCATCCGTCACCGGAACCGGTAAGTGTGATGTTAAGGCTTTTCCCGTCAGGATAAATAGAAGCGTTGACAAACTGGACAATAATATTGGAACAATGAAGCTGCTCATTGTTCTGGTCATCGATATGCTTGTCTCCATACTGATATCTGTAATACTGACCATCCTCTGAATTGTATTCAAACCACGGCTTATTTATTGCATATCCAATCTCTACTTTGACTGCGTCTTTATTCCCTGTAAGTTCAACGGTAGAATCCGGTTCTGAAAACCGGAATTTACCCTTATAATCCTTGCTGTATTTCTCACTGTATCCCAGAGATTTTATCGCCTCGGAAATCTGTTTTCCTGATGTGAAACAATTGTGGGGAGCAGATCTGTCAGATGTTCTGTAAAAATAATTGCCGGCATTATATGAACCGATATTGTCAATATGATCACTCTGTAAAAAGTCCAAAGCGTACTTTGACTGTCCGAAATGGCAATAAATAGCTTCCCACTCCAGAGCAAAATAGCAATAATAGATTCTACTGCTTCTGATGGAGCCGATTTTTTCGAGATTCTCGTAATCGTCAAAAATCCCCATAAGTCTTGTAATACCGCCTTCTACCGGTGATTCATACACCACCTCGGCATTGCTGAGACCGGAATGGGGAATTGCGTTAATAATATTATTATACATTACCGCAACAGGGCGTTTTGACGCTCTTTTTTTCTCCACATATTCGCCGGTGAGATAGCTGATGACTTTTCCTTCGTTTGGATCTGCCGTCGTTGTCTCTACAGCTTCCTGTGTTGTGGTAAGTGTTTCTTCTTCGGTCTCGATTTTCTTTTCGCCGCCAAAAATAAGCACGCAGGCGATTGCTGCAACCACTACAACAACGGCTGCAACACCGATTCCGACAACAAGTTTCTTCTTTTTTTCCATTAGTTCTCCCTCGTAATTCCTAGATTTTTTAATATTAGATTTTGCTTTTCTTCCATTTCCAGACGTTCTTTGTCCTTAATATGATCATAACCAAATAAATGAAGCATACTGTGTGCTGTTAAAAAAGCAATTTCCCGTTTTATGGAATGATGATATTCCTCTGACTGCGAAATAACTTTATCATACGAAATAACAATATCCCCCAGAAGCAATTCTCCGGTGTCCGGATTAAAACAACTGAGATCTTCTTCGATATCCGCAAACTGTGCCGGTACGTTATATTCCGACATTGGAAATGACAAAACATCGGTAGCCCTGTCGATATTGCGCTGTTCTCTGTTCATCTGCCTTATCGTATTATTATCCACAAGGGTGACATTTACCTCACACTCATAAGGACATTCTACAAAGGATATCGTCTCCAAAACCACCGATATAATTATTTCTCTGTAATTAATATCAATGACACCGTCATAATTGTTTTCAATCGATATATTCATCTGTAATTCCTTTATTTCTGTTCGTTTTTAATATATTTTCCGCCATGTCCGGATCCCTTTTTCTTTTCTGCCTGCTTTCTGTCATATTCATCGTAGGCTTTTACAATTTTTTGTACCAGCGGATGTCTCACCACATCATTGCTGTCAAGAAACACAAAGCTGATATCTTCTATGTCTTTTAAAACTTTCAATGCAATCTCCAGACCGGATATCGCATCTCTTGGCAAATCCTTCTGGGTTCTGTCTCCTGTCACAATAACTTTTGAGCCAAAACCGATACGGGTAAGAAACATTTTCATCTGCGCCGGAGTTGTGTTTTGCGCCTCGTCTAAAATAATGAAAGCGTTGTCCAAGGTTCTCCCACGCATATATGCCAAAGGTGCAACCTCTATGATGCCCTTTTCACTATTGCTGATAAAACTCTCTGCACCCATAATCTGATACAATGCGTCATATAATGGTCTTAAATATGGATCCACCTTGCTTTGCAAATCTCCGGGTAAAAAACCAAGATTTTCTCCCGCTTCAATGGCAGGTCTGGTAAGGATGATTTTATTTACCTCATTATTTTTTAACGCCGTAATTGCCATAGCCATGGCAAGATAGGTTTTTCCCGTACCAGCCGGACCAATCCCGAAAACAATCATTTTGTCACGAATCTGTTCTACATATTTTTTCTGCCCCAGTGTCTTTGGCTTTACCGGTTTTCCCATGACTGTTCTGCAAATGATATTATCGTCAAGATCAACAATCATGGATTCTTTTTCATCGAAGCATAAGGAAAGGGCATAATCTACATTTTGCTCAGTAATTTCATTGCCCCTTTTTGACAATTCTATTAACTGATAAAATACATTTTTTGCCCTTCTGGCAGCATCCTCACCGCCGATTATTTTCAATTCCGAATCACGGGAAATAATGGTCACATGTAATGTTTTCTCAATTTTCTTAATATGAAAATCAAACTGACCAAACACATTTTTTTGGTGTTCTGCAGGTATGTCTATGATGTGTTCAATTACGCTCATTAATCTCCGTAGTTCCTTCCTCTATTTCATTTATGTCAATATATGAGACTTTGCCTAACGGTTCATGACATGTTATCTTTCCTTCCATAACATATGAATCACCATCTTTTTTTATTTTAACATCTTTTTGAATTATTTTGTACCCCTTTTGCTCCATAATAGCTAATTTATCCAATAACCTGCCGTTTAATATGTCATCCGCCTCCTGTTTTGTGTATTCCATCTGTTTTATATCATAACTACGCAATGTATATTTTTGAATGGAAATCGGAAGATAAAACTCTCCAAACAGCTTTATTTTTGTTTCAGTACAAGTGATGTCCCGATTTTCCTTTTTATCCGGTTTTAACCATTGATAATTAAAAATTGATGGCAGATATAACGTTTTTTCCGTATTATTAATCTTTTGATTATATTTATTTTTTAACGTATCACTGTAATCATAAACCGTCTCCCCCACAATGTCTCCATCAGAATTGCAATAACTGTTAAAAAGTTTCTGCCCCGACTCATCATTGACCTCCACAATTCCGCTAATCAGTATATCACCTTTTTTTACCTTGTCTCCCGCCTTTACCATCGCCTTTCCTTTTCTTACCAGAATCGAGATAATTGTTGCGTCATTATTTGCCACAAGGTTGTAAGGTTCTTTCTCCTGTGTGCTGATTTCTGTTATATAATTTTCTTTAATATGTACAATTAAATTTGTTCCTTTTATCTCCGCACACACCCAACTAATATCATCAAATTTTTTTCGTATCTCCTTCTCCAGGTCATCACAATTTATTTTATTTTTTATAATTCCTTCTTTTATGTTTTGTTTCTGTACAAAACTGACAATCTGATTATCTGAATATGAATAATTCCCTTCCACTGTAATATTCCAGAGAAACAAAGAATTAACCATCATTAAAAGAATAAATATCATAAAAATTCCAACTATTATTTTGACAACAGCAAAATTAACAAGACGGGTATATATTCCTTTGTCTTCCCATTTTACAACCCGAATATTGAGATTTTTCAATATTTCTTTTAAACTTTCTGCATCTGTATAATCAATTGAAAATTTTGCCCTTTCATTTTCTATTATAAGATTTCTTATACTGATTGCATTTAAATTATTCATCAGTCTGTAAATATATCTGCTTTCAATCTCTACATCAGAAAAATGAAATTTCATTGATACATCCGCCTACTACCATTGATTCATTGTTATAATATTTTATGAGAAGATTTGCTCCGGTAATATGAATTTTATATTTTTTACATATAACTTCTATTTCTGTATCGGTGATTGTCTTTACGCATTTGTAATTTTCAAGAGTAATCTCGCTTCTGCCTGTCATTTGACACAGACATTCATGATTTAATACGTCTCTCGGAAGATCGTGTTCATTGTCTACATTAAACATGATACCGCCTCGAATAGTTTTTTTATAATATATTCATAAACTTCCTCTATAAAACCAAAAAAGCCAAGACAAAAGTCTTGGTTTTTTATAATTAATTATATTTGCGCTTTCTAGCAGCTTCTGATTTTTTCTTACGCTTAACACTTGGTTTTTCGTAATGTTCTCTTTTACGAATCTCCTGCTGAATACCAGCCTTTGCGCAATTTCTCTTAAATCTGCGTAAAGCACTGTCGATAGATTCGTTTTCTTTCACGATAACGCTTGACATTCTTCCTGACCTCCCTCCAGTTATGGATTCCTAAAACTGTAGGTAATAAAGCTTAAGAGTTTTGCTCTTTCGCTAACTTGCCGACAAAATAAATGTCACTTTCTGTGTCATTTGCTTTCTGCCGACAAGTTATATTATACCATATTTTTAAATACCGTCAACCCGTAAGATTTTTTTCATTGAACTTGACAGTCTTATTTTTATGTTAATTGGCTTTCCAAAATGCTCTTTGCAGCTTTTACAGCATCGTCTGCTCCGGCAGGATTTTTTCCCCCTGCCTGTGCCATATTTGGTCGACCGCCACCGCCGCCGCCAACAAGTTTGGCAATTTCTTTAATCATATTCCCTGCATGGGCGCCCTTTGCAATGGCATCATTATCTGCCATGACAATAACGTTTGCCCTGTCGCCGGATGTAGAAACAATTACAACGACACCGCCGCCCATTTTTTCTTTTAACCGGTCGCCAAGATTTCTCAG